>NZ_JBFRGE010000003.1:0-175930 GCF_052115185.1 Paenibacillus sp. 2TAB19
GATGAAACCTACCTGAGAGTAATATTTCTCTCAGGTAGGTTTCATCTTGCGCCTATATACTAATCCCATGACCCCCCTTATTATATATTATCTCTTGTAGCCTGCGGCTTCGTGCCGCAGGCGTCTTTTTTTAGTATGGCTCGTTATCATAGGAATAGGATTGAAAATACGGCTTATATCAGGCGACATAACCCTTTCATGAGGGTTAAGCTGGATAACCTGGCCTATTTCTCCACATAAACAACGCAAGCCTTTCAATATTCCTCACAGTCGAAGAATAGGATGCAAAACCCCGCTTAAGCAAGCAAACTCAGCTGCTTCGGAAAGATTAGGATGTAAAAAACCGCCTAACGTAACCTGTGAAAAGTTACGAAGACGGTTTTGGTCAGATTTATTTTATAAATCACTTTGTGTTGGCGTCTAAGAAAGGCAGCACTGTGTGCCAGAAACCCGGGTCCTGCTCGGATGCGCTATGTCCGTTTGACTGTACGAACAACGTCTCGATCGTTCCCGCCGGCAGCTCGCTCTGTAGTTGCTTCAAGTCTTCCGAACGGATGAAATCATCGCCCTCCGAATGAATCATAAGTACCGGGGTTTTCGTTTTCATGCCTCTCGTTGTGCCTGCCGTCGCTGAACTGTCCCTCGCATGTTTCTCTAATACGGTTTTAATATCAGCTTCCTTGAACTGCTGCCTCGTAATGCCTGCGCGAATAAGCCAAATCGAAGGTATCGCATAAGCGAGCGGAAAGATCGGCATCTTCTTTCTTCTGAGCTCGGCCTTCAGCATCGTATCGAAGCGAACGGGCATTGAATCGGTCACTACGGCGGATACATCCGCGCCATGATCCAATGCGAGCAGTGCGCCGAAACCGCCAAGCGAATGGCCGAGGACAGCTACGCGCTCGGCGTCGAGACCCGGCGTTCCCTTCGCTGCGGCGATAGCCGCCAGCATGTCGTCGCGGAACATAAGCGCCGACGGCGCTTTGATCGATTCGCTGTTCCCATGGCTGCGCGCATCGTACATGAATACAGCGAAGCCCGCTTCATATAGCGGTCTCGTATAACGCAGCACGCGCGTCCGGTTCGAGCCCCAGCCATGCGCCACAATAACGACCGGCAATCCTGCTTCGCCTGACTTGCTTAGCGTAGTCGGCTGCAGAAGCCAGCCTTCGATGCGCGAGCCGCCGCTTACGAACGATAGCGGCTGCCATTTTGTCGCCACATCAGGCGACTCAACATTCGCCAGCTTGCGCGGCTGCTGGCTCTTCGCGCCTATGCTCCAAATGACGTATGCCGCCAACGCCAAAACAATAACGACAACCATCGCAATCCATACTTCGGCTCCCATACGTATGGCCTCCGTCTATTGATCCAACTGACGGACGGCGTCCGCGAACAGCTTCGCCCGTTCCGTCACTTGATCGAACTTGCCTTCTCGAACCCATTCCAAGTTAATAAGCTTGCCGCCCATCCCAACCGCATTGGCTCCGGCTTTGAAGTATTCGGCAATGTTGTGCAGATCCACTCCGCCTGTCGCCATGATCGGAACGGAATCCAAAGGACCGCGGATTTCCTTCAAATAGCCGACTCCGAGCGTTCCCATCGGGAACAGCTTGACCGCCTCTGCGCCGGCCTTAACCGCCTTCACGATTTCCGTCGGCGTCATGACGCCGGGCCAGACAGAGATGCCGCGCTCGCGTCCGAACGCGATGACTTCCTCGTCCAGGTTGGGAGAAATGATGAATTGCGCGCCAGCGTCAACGGCTTGCTTCGCAAGCTCCATGTCAAGCACCGTTCCAGCGCCTACAGCCGCCTTGCCATCGAACTTGTTCCGCCACCGCTCGATCATCGCTGCCGCGCCGTCCGTATTCATCGTAATTTCCATCATATGAATGCCGCCGTCGATCAGAGCTTGAGCCGCATTATCCGCGTGTTTATTTTCAATCCCTCTTAATATAGCCACAATTTTGTGCTTAAGCAGCAAATCAAGCATTTTGCTCATCGTTCTTCCTCCGCTCTTTATTCAACTATTCCCAGAATTCACGTAAAATCCGCAAAAATAAGTTCGGGAACGGAAGTGTATCCATATCCTCCGGCCCAATCCATGCATATTCCTTAGGCAGCTCTTGCTCGGCTACAGCAAGTACTGTATTAGCGTAGGCTTGAGAGTCTTCAGAGGTTATACTGATTCCCGTACGGGCAGCACTATTACCGAACGCTGAAGGCTGGCCCTCTTGATCCATATACCCGCTTGCCGCTTCGGCAGCAATGCCGTAAGCCTCCGCCGTATCGGCAGTCAGCCCTTCCCCGCCCAAGTCGGTCAAGTAAACGCGCATCTTCCAATGTATATGGCTGAATACGTGATCGGCATCCATGAACCAGCGTCGCGGGCGAATGAGCAGCCCTGTCTCATCCAGCAGCATTCCGCCAAGCTCGGCGGCCAGCGCCTCCTGTTCCTTCGGCATATCCTCGTTCAGCAGCCCAGACTCGTCCTTGGATAGCAGCAGATGCGGAAGCTCCCACATTTGCGCCAGCAGTCCGGTATCCGGACGTCTTCTTACGAGCACTTTGCCCGCATTCGCCCCTCTTCCAAGCACGATTGCGGCAACACGCTGCTCTGGCCGCGGAGGCTTGGCCTTCGTCTTAATCGGCAATTCGCCCTCCCGACCTTCCAGCCTGCCCTTGCAATGCTCCATCACCGGACAGGTCAAGCAGCCCGGCGACTTCGGCGTGCATACGAGCGCGCCTAGCTCCATTAACGCCTGATTAAAGTCGCCGGCAGCTCCTTCGGGAATCAGCGACACCGCCAGCTTCTCAATAGAAACGCGAGTGGCTGGTTTCGCAATGTCATCCTCCAAGCAGAAGTAGCGCGACAGCACCCTCATAACGTTGCCGTCTACCKCCGGCTCGGGGCGGTTGAACGCGATGCTCATGATCGCCCCGCTCGTATAAGGACCGACACCCTTCAGTCCGGCTACCGCTGTTTTGTCATCAGGCACAACGCCTCCGTACTTTTGAACGACCTCTCTAGCTCCAGCCTGCAGATTTCGCGCACGCGAATAGTAGCCAAGACCTTCCCAGCACTTCAGCACCTCTTCCTCAGGTGCTGAAGCCAGCGCTTCAGCGGTCGGGAACTTGTCCATGAACCGATTGTAATAGGGAATAACCGTATCCACCCGCGTCTGCTGCAGCATAATTTCGGACACCCATATCCGGTAAGGATTGCGGTTCTGACGCCACGGCAGATCGCGCTTCTGACGACGATACCAGACGAGCAGCTCGCGGCTGAAATATGAACTTGCTTGCTCCATCTCTGTCACTAGCTTAAATCCCCCTTTTCATGATGTGTTGTGCGCTCCTGCTCCGCAGTGGACTTGCCAGATGCGCTTGACTTTGCAATACGGCGATATTGAATAGGCGAAATGCCTGTGTACCGTTTAAAGAGTCGGGACAAATAATGATTTTGCATCCCTACATGACGGGCAACCTCGGCGATCGGCTCTGCCGTCTCCGCAAGCAGCTGCTTCGCAAGCGCCAACCGGCGATTCGTCACATATTGGATCGGCGAGCAGCCCATCATATTTTTGAACGAGGTAATAAAATAGTTTGRATGCAGAAAAGCAACCTTAGCCAGCTCATCAATCTGAATGTTGCGGTCCAAATGCTCCTCAATGTAAGCCACGACTTCATTCCATTTGATATCGGGGCTCTCGATGCTCTGCTGCTCCTTCTGGCTGTAGCTCTCCTCGAAATATAAGGCGAAAAGCTCCAGCAGCACCGCCTTCATTCTAAGCTCGCGAGTCACGCCTTGCGTCGTTTGGAGCTGGATGAGCTTCATGAACAATTGCTGCACATACTCGTCATCCTTAATCTCTATAAAAGCCGGCAATTGCTGCAATTCAATGAACTGCATATCCGCCGGATCCAGACGATAATGGCACCAATAACGTCCGAACGACTCGTCGCCCTTCGTCCCGAACGATTGCACCTTGCCGGCCGGCATCAGAAACAGCTTACCGCGCGTTGCGCTATAGCTGATCGAATCCATCTTTAGCCAACCCTCGCCCTTATCTACATAGCAGAAGCGGTAGAAGTCAGGCTCTCTGTTATTCTCACACCATCCTACGTTGCTCGTTGAATAAGCCGTCATAAGCACGTCGGCATGAATGCGATTTAATTGATTTTGCATAATGGTTGCGATTGTCGGGTTCATTGTTTCTCCTGTTGTCTATACCGCAAATAACCCGGATAGGAAAGAACGGGCAAATGATTTTGGCAGTAAAGTATGTATAAGATGTTTATACTTTGGTATATTTTTAGATATAGCTGAAAGACTACCTATCTATTATACGGATTTACGCAATAAATGCATATGAATGTTAACGAATTGGCAATTGGAAAGTATAGAGAGGGGATATACAGCATGAGTAAACAACTTCAAAGGATCGCTATCCTATGTAAAATAGCTATTGCAGCGGCCTTGCCGCTTGCACTGGCGGCTTGCGGAGGCGGGGATGATAAAGGAGCCGGCCTTCGAGATGCGCCGCCTAAGGTCGCGGCTGTCTACAAAGCGAACTGCGTCAGCTGCCACGGTACCGAGCTGCAAGGACGCATGGGGCCGGTGACGAACCTGCAGGAGGTTGGCGCTCGAATGGAAGCAGCCGATATTGTAAGCCAAATCGAAGAAGGCGAAGGCTCAATGCCGCCGTTCAAGGAGCGACTAACCGCGGAGGAAATTAACGGGTTGGCCGAGTGGCTGGCGGGGAAGAAATAGCCGATAAGGCTGAATATCAAAAAAGAGGCTTGGCACTCGTGCCAAGCCTCTTCTTGCCTGTATTTCATACAATCTAATCGGGCCTAATAGCCTGTTAAGCGACTTTTGCATGGAAAGCATACAGTCAAATCCGGCATTCTTGCCCTCAGTAGCCTTCCCCGTCCATCTGACTGTATAATTTCCAATCAAACTCTGATATCGTCTCGTTACTAGCCTTTTGACTGCACAAAATCCACTCAAAAAGCTAGTATCCGATGTGATGTCCGTTCAGCTTCGGCGATTTGCCGCCATAGTCGAGCACTGACGGACCTGTGTAGGTCCAGCTCGTATCGCCCATCTGCGGGTGCGAAGGAAACAGCTCGCCCTGCATCAACACAAGATCGCCGCCCCAATCGTCGGAATAAAGCCCATCATATTGAACCCATTGTCCGGTCTTGAATCTGCGCTTTGTTTTCTGCTGCCGATCTTCTCTCATCGCCGTCAACTCCCTCTCACCGCATAAGCTTGGTATATTACATTCCAAGTATGGGCAAAAGGTTACACCTATATGCGTTCCACCACCGCGAAAGCCGAAGCAAGCGTCCGCTCATGCGTGATTGTCACGTGAATGCGAATATTTGCTGCCGACAAACCGAGGCGTCTACAAGCCTGTTCCGATAACACGCATACAGGCTTGCCGCAACCGTCTCTACCAATCGTCATATCTGTAAAACCTACCGCCCGGCCTATTCCGCAGCCTAGCGCCTTCACCACCGCTTCTTTGGCCGCGAATCTGCCAGCCGTGAACTGCTCCAGCCGTTCCCCCGAGTAACMCGCCGACAGCTCCCGTTCTTCCTCCGTGAGTACACGCTCTACGAATTTCGCACCGGTTCGTCCGTTCATTATTTGCTTAACTCGACCTATATCCGTTAGATCATGCCCGATGCCAATGATCATCCTCACACCTGCCTTTATATGATGGTGAGATTAGCAGATGCAGGTAGGGAAGTCAAGAACTTGTCTCTCGCTCAAAATGAATAGAATGGCCTAACCCGTCAATTACATCCACCGTAATCACGTTGCTGACCGAAACATCGATTAAAGCTCCGGTTGCCTTATACGTATATTTCACAAAGCCGGGATACGAATCGGCATCCGAATCAGCGGGTTGCGGTTCGAACGGAATGGTTTGAAGCGTTTGTGAATTCGATTCTCCATCCGACTGCGGCGCTGTCGATACGTCAATCTTACTTGGAGGCCCGCTGTCTTCAGGCAGCCATAAATATAGGATCGCCTTCTGACTACTCGATCTGGAGTCGCTGTCCTCGTCGATTCGCAGCGTCATATGAGCTTGCTCCCCCATCACATGCCAATACAAAGGGATGCCTGCTGATTGCTCTAACGCTGCGGATGGCGGGGAAGTTGTCGAGAGCATTCCTGCCAGCAGGAACAAAACAACCGCTAGCAAAATTTCGATTCGGATGCCGATCAACAGCCCTCTCATAGAAGCCGCCGCTTTGCCGCCCCCCGTTTCCTCCGTCTGCGCAAGCCTCGGCATGAATACGAGGCGGTGCAGCGCTGCAAGAACTAGCACAAGCAGCAGTAAGCCCGATTTGATTAGGATAAGGTTGCCGTAATCTTCAGTAATAAGCTGCTTCCAAGAGTCAAGCTGCTTAACGGACAGCCATACACCGCTCACAATGATAAGCATCATGCTTGGCAAAGCCCAGGCCGCGAATCGCTCTGCAGCGAGCTTCAAGGCGGCCGCCGCCTGCCTCCGATAAGTTAGCGCAGCAAGACCGGCGAGACCGCCAAGCCAGATAGCGGCCGATCCCATATGAACCGCATGCGCAAGGATAGCCGAGCCGGCGTCCGTCAGTTCCGCATAAGCATGGCCCGTCAGCGGGAACGTGACGATGATCGCCGCCGCCGCCGCTGCTTTCACGATATTCGCGAAGCGCTGCTCGCGAACGGGAGCGAATGCAAGCAGCAGCAAGAGCACTGCCGCTAAGGGACGGAGAACAGCAATCTTGCCAACCATCGTTCCGTTAGCAATCTGTCCGATCGGGATGCCGCCGAGATCGTTTGAAAGCATCGTCAGCCTCCACATCCCCGTAGCCAGCCACACGGCAACGGCAATTGCCATCACGATTCGTTCTGCTCGCAGAGTGAAACCGGGAGGAGCATCCTCGGTGTAATTTCTCCATATGCAATAGCGGAAGAAGAGCAGCGCTGCTAGTATAGCGGACATAAGCACATCCGCAATCCGAAGCGTTGACATTAGCTTCTGACCGCCCGCATGGTTATGCTCGCTATCCTCCGTGTCCGTTCCCAGCATCTCTTGCTCGATTTCCGAAGCGTCGGCTTCCGTGGAGTTCGTTGAAGTTAAGGGCGCCGTCGGTTCGCTGCTTGGCGGCAGCGAACTAGTTGGTTCACTGATCGTATCAACACTCGCCTGCAGTTCCTCAGTCGCCAGTGCTGAATCTGTCTCCTGACTGTCCACCTCCGCAGAGCTAACGCTCGTATTGTCGTTTTGTTTTGGCGGAGACGTTGCAGAGGGCTTAGCCGAAACGCCCACGTCCTTGTCTATCGTGTCGCTAGGCGTAGGCTTTGGCTTCACAGACGGCAACGGCTTGCTGCTGACTGAAGGCTTCTCTCCGCCGCTCTGCTCATCCTGCCCCGACCCAGCTTGCCCGCCGCCATCAAGCGAAACCGTCTCATCCGGCTTCGTCTGCGTCAGCTTGCCGCCGATCGCGAAGCGGAACGACCCGTCCGTAATATGCGTATCGAGCGACAACACTTGCCACACTACCTTATACTCGCCGCTTTCCAGCTTCGGTATCGTATAGACAAGCGTCATTTCTCCGTCCGCGCTCAGCTTTCCTGCTATGCTGCTGCCATCGCTTGCTTTCGTAAGCGTGACGCTGCTAAGCTTCGAATCAATTTTCTCCGTGAACGTAAGCTTAATCGCCTCAGGCGAAGCTTGCAGCTCCGCATCCTGCAGCGGCGTCGAATGCGAAAGATAGGCATGCGCCGAGACGAAGCTCGGCAAGCATGCCCACATGAACCAAATCGTTATCGTTATAAGGCTAAGTCGTTTAATCATCGCTTTTCGAACCATTACTTCGTATAGATCGCAATGGCTGCCCGATTATCGCCGACTGCCGGGAAATATTCAACGATCGCTCCAGCTCCTTCAACCGAGCCGCGCAGCGTAACAAGTCCATTGCCTTTGAATGAAGCGTTCACGTATTGGCGGATGAACGATGCATCGACCATTGTTGTGCCTTTCTTCACCGTTACGGAGGCTGCTGTCCCATCCGTCACTGCATTGCCATTCACATAAAGATTCGGCGCGGCGGACGCCGCTGTTCCTGGCAGCTTCGGTGAACGATTCTGAACAGTGAACGTCATCGTCGCTTCATAGTTCGTGCTCGTATACTCGCCTTCCTTGCCTTCTGTTGTAACAGGCTTAGCGCGAAGCAAGTAATAATCCGCCGCTCCCGTCGTGAACGTCACAATCCCCTTAGCGTCGGTCGTCAATTCCAGCGATTCCGAGTTGCTGCGCCGAATGAGATCAACGGCCGTATCCGCCAGCGGCTTGCCTTTCAGCAGCAATTGCACGGACACCTGCTCCGAAGGGGCAACGGCGGCCGGATTAAATTGCGGAACAAGCTCCGCGCGATCCGGACTAACCTGCTTCGAGAACCCTGTCAACGACTTCACCCGCTCGGCGACCGGAATATCGCCAACCGCTACGAACGACTTGGCGCTTCGCAGCGTACGGCTGGCTACGCCGCCATGGGCGAATACCGTATCACCCTCTGCCGAAACAACATAGGCTCCCGGCACATTCGATTTAAATGAAGTAACAAAATAATTGTTCACTGCCGGCTCTGTCTCCGTTGCCGCTTCCCCTGCATAGAAGCGCGTACCTGTAATATCCGACTTAACGCCAGCTGGTGTCGTTACGAACACCTTTGTCGTATCCGGACTCCACTGGCCGGCAATACGGTAGCTTTTATGATCGTTCGAGTGATTGCCAAGCATAAGCTCGACATAGGATACTTGTCCCGGTGCGACGATTGGCGTGTTCGTCTGCGACCAACCGTCATGCGCGAAGACGGGAACGGCCGCTCCGAGCGTTAATACGGCAACGAGAGCCGCGCCTGCAAGTTTTTTTCTGATTCTCAATGTTTTCTTCATAAAATGAAACAACCTCCGTCGATTTGGATTTGATGTCCAAATTGTATCAACGAAGGTCGATAAGCACATGACTCGATCGGGCTATAAGCTTGTGAACGATGTATGAACAAGAACAAATCTCTAGCTTGCTATGTGCGGGAGTACAGGAAGGACTCAATCTGCTCGGCCGGCAACGGCTGGCTAATATAGAAGCCTTGCATGTAGTGGCATCCTAGCTCCTGGAGCAGCTTATATTGTTCAGCCTGCTCGACTCCTTCAGCGACAATTCGCAGATCAAGGCTATTCGAGATCGAGATGATTGCTTTTACAATATCGATATCTTGCCGCTCGCAGGACAACTCTTGAATAAAAGATTTGTCGATCTTCAAGCTGTTAAGCGGCAGCTTCCTAAGCATTGATAACGATGAATAACCCGTCCCGAAATCGTCCATCGCAATCTGAATGCCGATTCTCTCCAGATCTCTTAGCAAAGAGATCGTGTAATCAAGATCGTCGATGACGGTGCTTTCCGTTATTTCGAAGCATAAATAGTTCGGATCCATCCTCGTCTCATTGACAATGGACTTCACGGACTCGATGAAATCAGCCTGCTTAAGCTGGCGTCCGGATATATTGACCGACAACTTGAGCGGCCGATGCCCGGCTGCCAGCCATCTGGCGTTCTGTGAGCAGGCTTCTCGCAGCACCCACTCGCCAATCGGAACGATAAGACCCGTCTCCTCGGCTAGCGGAATGAACGTCATGGGCGAGATGCATCCAAGCGTCGGCGAGTTCCAACGCAGCAGCGCCTCGAATCCATAAAGCTGACCAGTCGCCATATCGATCTGCGGCTGATAATGCAGCACGAACTCATCGCCAAGCACCGCTTGCTTCAGCTCGCGTTCCAGATTAAGCCTCCACATCCTTTGCTCAATCATCTGCTCCGAGAAAATTTTGAAATGATTTTTGCCCGTTTGCTTCACATGGTACATCGCAATATCCGCTTTCTTGAACAGCGAATCTGCATCCGTCCCGTCGCGAGGGAACAAGCTAATGCCTGCGCTTGCCGAAATGGTCAGATTAACGCCTTCATCGAAGATGAGCGCAGACAAATAGGTCGCAAATGCGCAAGTGAACGACTCGATCTCTTCTATATGCCGGAAGCGGTAGAGGACGACGAACTCATCGCCGCCGAATCTAGCAATATAATCCCCCTCCCGCACAAGCTCCTTTAGTCCAGCAGCGACAAGCTGCAGCAGACGGTCACCCATATGATGCCCGAAGCTGTCGTTCATTTTTTTGAAGTGATCCAAATCAAGAACGATAAGCGCGAACGGCTGATCGGGATGCGCCGTTGCTGACGACACTTCCTCGAAGAAACGGCGTCGATTCATCAGTCCCGTCAACGTGTCGTGATAAGCCAAGAAACGCATTTTTTCCTCTGACTGCTTTCGCTCCGTAATATCTCTTACCGAACCTACCATTCGAATCGCAGTGCCACTCGAGTCATGTAAGGCTTCACCCGATATCGCCGTCCATACATATTCTCCTGAATGCTTGCGGAGCCGCACGTCAACGGAGAAGGGAACATGTTCGTTAATATGGGCGCTTAGCGCCCGCTTATAATATGCCTCGTCATCGCTATGTACAAAATAATCCAGTGTCTGAGCATCAGCGCACTGCAGCAAGTCATAGAAACGCTGGTTCCATGCTACTTCTCCCGTTACCAGATCCCAATCCCAAATGCCGTCGTTAGTCGTTCTCGAAACGATCTCAAGCTGCTCGGCAATTTGACGATATTGCATGCCCTGCTCTCTGACCTCGTCAAGCAGAGCCTGCTTGTCGAGCGTATTTCCAATAAGGTCCAGATAATGCACGACTGACATATAATCGTCCATATTCTCTACCGTATCCGAGAGCCGTGTGCCTGCTGCAAGCACACTCCAGTTGTCCGGTTCGGTCCGATAAGGGATGATATAGATCATCTCGCTGTCTTCTTCCTTCTGAATGCTTTCGATAAGCTGAAGCGGCGGGAAGGTCTCAACGGGCATGCTGCCTGCATGCAGCCGCTGCTCATCGCGCTGGAAATGATAGAGCTCGGTTAACGATACATTTTCCCCGGGAGAAGCATCAAAGTTCCATGTCCCCAGACAACCCCATTGGAAATGCGGTGCAAGCGCCCAAGACAAGTTCTTCAACTGTTTAATGTTGTAATTAAGAATAAATTTATTGAATTCATAGTGAACGCCTAGCTGCGTAACTCTTTTTTTATCATCGCGGTGATCTTCAAGAATCTGCTTCGTCGTCGTTTCCCTCTCAAGATGCGTTGAACAGCCGCATGTTCCGCGTGCAATAAGCGTGCACTCAATCCGATGGATGGATGACGGAATGGAATCCGCTGGATTGTTAATTTGGCTCAGCAGCAATTCAACCGCAAGCTGGCCTTTACGCACAATATTCTGATCTATACTGGAAAGTCCGCTTCGCTGCGATCTAGCTGCAATCGTGTTATCGAAGCCGATTATCGCCATATCCTCGGGAATACGAACGCCAAGCTCCTCGAACCGCTTAATCATGCCAATCGCCATCATATCCGTGCAGACAACTACGGCGCGGAAGGGAAATCCCGCTTGGGCAATCCGCTCCGCTGCCCGCCTGCCTCCGTCTACGCTCAAATCGTCCGGATCGATCACGAAATGCGGATCAAAGCGCAGCCCGCATGCTTCAAGCCCCTTCTTATAACCATTCAATCGATACTTCATATCGTCAAGCGCCAGATGCCCTACGAATCCGATGGATCGGTGACCATGCTCATACAAATGCCGCACTGCGGCCATAATCCCGCCTTCATTGTCGCAGATTACCGTTTGTGCTTTCACATCCAGCGCATCAAGATCCTTCGCTACGCCTACAATCGGTTTGTTCCATTCATTCGACAATTGCTGTATATAGGAGTCTGTAGCTGCATTGTTCAAAATAATCCAGCCATCCACGTAGTCAAGCGCAATCGGACAATCGAATTTTTTTCCCGCTGTTCGAATAGCAACTAATCTTGCGTCATTTTGCAAAGCTGCCCTTTGGATCGAATTCATCATTTCACCAAGGTAATTGCCGCCTAGGAAGGACGTCAATAATCCGATTGTTGGTTTACGTTGCATCGATAACAGCTCCCTTAATGTCGAATAATGTATGTAACCGAATCATATCATTTCGACTATGAAAGCGCTACCCGTAATTTGGGAATGTATGGGTTATAACTGTAATAGTGACATACCTTTCGAAAAATGATAGTTTGAGTTAGCAGCAGTTATTTTGACTCTAGGAGTTGAACAGCGTGACCAGTACTTATACATCCGTTACCGCCTTGTCGTCTGCAGCCAACTTTATGTACAGACCGACCGGCGAGACAACGATTACTTTCCGAACCTATGTGAAGCCGCGCGAGTATGGCGCGCTTCGCTTGAAATTATGGCATAGCAACGCCGTTGATTCCACTTGGTCAGACGGCACTGAATCCAAGGCTTCCGATAAAGGCGGCGCTTGGCGAATCGAGAGCTGTACGATCGGCGATGGCGGCCTGCACTCTGATGGTGCAGCTCAGGCTGGCAGCCTGCACACGATCACCTTCAATGGCGACGCTTCGAAGCAGGTGCTGCCAGGCGAGCGCTTCTGGAGCGATCCGGTAGACTTATTCATTCCCGAGGGGCATTCGCTTGTATTTACATGGGCGATTGCGGCGTACGGTCCGGAGGACGGTATTCCTTACAATACAGAGACACTGCTAGCCTCTGCTTATGAAGCTGCCGGCAATCTTGCGGCGCAACATAGCGCGGAAGGATTCTTGCCCGCCGGCAATCGGCAGGTGTTGCCATCCATGATCGCTTACGAACGGTCCATTGATAAACATCTTGTGTTTCTCGGCGATTCCATTACGCAAGGCGTGCGTACGGAAAAGGATGGCTACTCGTTCTGGTCGGCTCGAATCGCGGAGGGTTTGGCGCCATCCATCGGCGTGTGGAATATCGGCAGCGGTTGGGCCCGCGCCTATGATCTTACCCCGGAAAGCCCATGGCTATATAAAGCAAAGCAAGGTAATGAGGTCGCGATATGTCTTGGCGTCAACGACATTGGAACAGGCAATCGCAGCGCAGAGCAATTGATTGGTGACCTAACCTCGATTATCGAGCAATTGAAGGCAGCTAATCACGAAACCAGCCTTATTCTTTTCACCCTGCCGGCCTTCAACTTCGAAGGCGCTCATGAAGAGGTGTGGCGGACCGTTAACGAATGGATCAGACAGCAAGCGCCATCGCGCGTGGATCGCGTTTTCGATATCGCGAAGGCGCTCGGGCAGGCTGCGCCTCATGAGAACAAGCTCAAGGACGAATATATGAGTCCGGGCAATGACCCCCATCCGAACGGCAGAGCAGGAGCGGATGTCGCTGAAGCTTTTCTAGCTTGGTATCATAAATAAAGAGAAGGCAGCATGAAACGCTAGAATAGCGTTTTCTGCTGCCTTCTCTCTATGTGCTGCAACCAAGTTAGATGCCTGGAATCGGCGATCGTTTGTGMTCGGTTTTCAAATATTGMTTCTCAAGCTTCTCGCGCGCCTCTTCGCTAATTTCTTTGCCTTCGAGGTAGGCGCTATTCTCATCGTACTTAATGCCAAGTTCGTCTTCGTCGGTCTGACCGTCCCATAGTCCCGCGGTCGGCGCCTTGTCAAGGACGCTTTGCGGTACGCCGAGATGCGATGCCAGCAAACGAACCTGGCGCTTGTTCAGCGAGCTAAGCGGCGTAACGTCTACAGCTCCATCGCCCCACTTCGTATAAAAGCCGGTAATGGCCTCCGAAGCATGATCGGTGCCAACGACAAGCAAATTCATATCGAAGGCAAGCGCGTATTGCATGACCATACGCGTTCTTGCTTTCACATTGCCTTTGCCGCCGCGGCTAAGATGACGGTGAATGCCCAGCGACTTAAACCCATGTTCGACTTCGAGCGCGATCTCGTCAACCGCTTCGCCGATATTCGTCTCCACTTTATGCGTAAGCCCGAAAGCTTCAGCGACGGCGTAGCTGTCGTGAATATCCGCTTGGTCACTATACGGCTGGAAGACGCCGAGCGTAATGTATTCTTGGCCCGACTCCTCGCTGAGCTCGTCGGTAGCGCGTTTGCACAGTCCTGCCGCTACCGCGCTGTCAATGCCGCCACTGATCGCGATCAGCAATCCTGTTGTTCCCGATTGCTTGACGTATTGCTTCAGGAAGTCGACCCGTTTACGGATTTCCGCTTCCGGCTCAATTTCCGGCTTTACGCCAAGACGTTCAATGATTTCGCGCTGCAAGCTCATAAGTATCGTCTCCGTTTCTTATTTGCAGAACCGGTCGAATGCATCGGTCAAATCTGCTGCGATGTCTGCTGCCGAGCGGTTCTCGATTTGGTGGCGTTCAATGAAATGAACAAGCTCTCCGTCCTTCATCAGGGCGATCGAAGGGGAAGATGGCGGGTACGGCGCGAAATATTCGCGTGCTTTCGCCGTTGCTTCTTTGTCTTGACCTGCGAACACCGTGTACAGGTGGTCAGGCGTTACTTCGTTCTGAAGCGCTTCTGCTACGCCTGGACGGCATTGGCCTGCTGCGCAGCCGCATACGGAGTTGACTACGATAAGCGCTGTTCCTTTGGCGTTCGGAACGGCTGCCTCCACTTCCTCCGGTGTACGAAGCTCTTGAACACCGATACGGGTAAGATCGTCGCGCATCGGTTGAACCATATCTAACATATATCTTTCGAAGGACATAGACATTGTAGAACACTCCCTTAAATTACATGATTTTAGCTACTATTATACCGTCCCTTACGAAAATAAAGCAACCGGAGCTCATCACTCCGGTTGCTCATTTATCGCCATATCCGCCGATTTATCCGGCTCACCCGCACCGTAAGCCGCATTTTTGTCAAGATGCATAAAAATGCCTGCCTGCGGAGCGATTTTCCGTTCGAAATAATCTCGGTTCTCTGCCGTTTGGAAGCCGATGTCCTTGAATGGATGCACCCACTGATCTCCCGCCATGATAGCCGGATCTGTCTCCACGCTCCATTGCGACAGCGGAGAATGGTCGGATTCGTAATTGTGATCGCCGATCACGACACCATGTTCATTGACGAAAGGGGCGCGTTCGCCTCTTCCTTCACGGAATTCCGGCAGAAACTCGATCTCATACGGATCTAGCGCGGGATCATCCTTCATCGCGCTCTGTTCGGGATGACRTTGCTGCTCTTCATCAGCCATTCGCAAGCGCCTCCTTGCTAGATCGAAGGCCGATTCGGGCCGTTCAACTTCTTATCGTAGCCTGCTTCTTCAGCAGCCTTGCCGGATTTCGCCGTATTGTTGGCTGCTTGCTGCCGCTGCTCGCGTGAGCTGCCTTTGTCGCCCCTATTGTTTTGCGCCATGCTTGCTCTCCTCCTTCCAGCTTCCGGCTCGAAATCATTMAAGCCAGTCCTGTTGGTTTCGAAGCTAGTATGCGCATTGACCGCTTACCTTATGTCGCTATTCCGACCTCTTGCGTATGTATATTAAAGCTTACAACGAATGTCGTACCTTTGCCTTCTGTGGAATAAGCATCGATTCGGCCGTTATGCCGTTCTGCAATACTAAGGCATAGCGGCAGCCCGAGTCCCGTTCCTCGCGTCTTTGTTGTAAAGAAAGGCTCGAACAGCTTATTCATCTTCTCCTGCGGGATCCCTACGCCAACATCGACGATACGAAGCTCGATAACGTTGTCCTTATATTCCGTAGTAATCGTGAGAATGCCCTTCTCGTCCATGGCCTCCATACCGTTTCGTGCAAGATTAAGCAGCAATTGCTTAATTTCACGATCGTTCACCATAATCGATGGCATATCCTCGCCTAATTCAACCAGCAGCGACTGCCCGCGCAAGTTCGCATCGGCTTCCAGCAACGGCTTCATATCCCTAATGATGTCATTAAGCGAACTCATCTCCATAGCTAGTGCTCTATTCTGCGCAAGCGATAAGAAGTCGCTTATAATGCTGTTGACGCGATCCAACTCCTCCATCACAATACGGAAATAATCATGATGGGTCTGTCCGCTGCGCTCCTGGATGAGTTGAACAAAGCCGCGAATGACAGCCATCGGATTCCGAATTTCATGCGTTATGCTTGCGGCCATCTGGCCGACAAGGCTCAGGCGCTCCATGCGGCCAACCTCGTCGCGCAATTGATTAATTTCGGTAACGTCATGCGCAAGCAGCGCTGCCCCAGCGACCTGTTCGTTAACCGTAGATCGGATCGAGAACGCGGATTTGAGCAATATTTTATCGCCTTCGATGTAGGGCTGGAGCGTTTCTCTATCGCCGTTCAATGCTTTCTGCAACAGCTCCTCGTACGCCGCTGCTAACTCAGGTACGAATATATCGCGGTATGATTCCCCAAGCAATAGCTTCACGTTATTGAACTCCGGCTTCAACCTAAGAAGCTTGATCGCTAGTTCATTAATATGGGTAACAATACCTTCCCGATCGAGCAGCACAACCGCAAACGACGTCTCGTCAATGAATTGCTGAAGCTTCTCCACCTCGTTGCGATAATTGGCCGACACGCGGGTAACTTCATCATACAGAAGCTTCTTCTCCCTGACGCTTTCGATCATATAGATAGACAACCACATTGCAAGCAAAGTTCCAACAATGCTTATTAATAATGAACTTATGATCTCTGCGTTAAATTGAATTTGCTGAACTGAAAAATATAAGATGAAGGTTAAAGCGTAATAGAGGCATATCAAAGACATGATAAATAGCCCGATCCGTTTCTTGCGAAGCGAAGATACGCGATGAAAATGACGTAATGTCGCCGACATCCCCATCATGAAAATAATGATGAATACGCTGAAAATTACGAATTCGGACAAGTTGTCAAGCATCGGTATGCGGAATACTGCATATACGATGGTCAATACGACTAAGGTCGGCAGTCCGCCGTATAGAGAAGCAACCGTATAAGGAATGAGACGAAAATCAAGCTCATAACCGTGCACGCTCTGCGAAGTAATCATGCATAGAGCCATTGCGCCTCCGCCCAGCAACGACATAATAAGCGATGTGTCTTTGCTGCCGCGATCTTTGTCATACCATAGCTGATAAGCAAACACCGGCAATAAGGATAAGATGAATTGTAGCAGCAGCTCCTTCAACACAGACAATCAGATCCCCCTAGCGTCTAAACTGCTATTCAAATGTCTCAAGCATGTCATTTCCTTCGGACGCAACGTAACATAATCTATCATACTATCATTCCCAAAAAACATAAACTACCTGTTTTGACATCTGCGATCAATCCAGTCTATCATTTGCACAATTGTATGTTCCCCATCGATATCATTGTGCAGTTCATGATACCCGCCTTCGACCGGAAGCCAATCGCATCGGTCCCCGAGCCGAGCCGCTAGCTCCTTGCTCGCTTGAAAGGACGTTATTCGATCCGCCGTACCGTGGATAATCAGCACAGGAACGTCAAGCTCATCGATATGCTCGATCGCCCATTCCCCGGCCCGCTGTATTTCCAAAAAAGTTCGAACTGTAATTTTCTTATGATACAGCTCGTCATTGATGATGGAGGCTGCATGCGGATTGCCGCTTCGATACAAGTCCTCCGTCTTCAAGCCCGTTGACTGCTGCAGCGCCGGGACAATCGACGCCAGCCTGCGAGCGAGCCACAACTTCACTTCCGGTGGTTGAAACGCCAGTCGCAGCCATGGGCTGGACAGAATAAGTCCTGTAAGCATCGGATGAAGGCGAAGCGCGCAATTCAGCGCAATATTGCCGCCCATGCTATGCCCATATAAGAACAGAGGCAGCCCTGGATGCCGTGAGCTTGCGTCGGCGATCATAAGCCCTGCCTCGCTGACGGTCGCTTCAATCGACAGCATATGGCCCCGCTTGCCTGATGAATGTCCGTGGCCGAACTGATCCATGGCCACAACAGCGAAGCCATGGGACGTCAGCCTCTCGGCAACATGCGAGAAGCGCTCGCCGTGCTCCCCCATGCCGTGCAGCACGCAGACGACACCCTTGACCTCAGTGTCATCGGCTGCATCCGGCAACCACTCCCTCACGTACAATTGTGCTTCCCCTACACCTTTCAGACGCCTTTCCAATCGCAGCATCCGCATCGCCGCCCTTCTTAACTTTTCATTTGGCTTCATTATAACGCATACCTATGCGGTAAAGAATGATACAATGAAGGTGAAACGGCAAAAGCCGTCCTTTGGAGGCGTGGCTCGTTTCATTCCGGAGAAATATAAGCATAAAGATAAGAGTGAAACTGATACTTTCCTATATTTGAAGAAATGATACGATCCGAGGGATCAGACAGAAAGGCAGCGTGCAACATGTACGACATTATTATTATTGGCGGCGGCCCTTCCGGCCTAATGGCAGCAGCAGCAGCAGGCAGCGGGGGAGCAGACGTACTGCTCATCGACAAAGGAGACAAGCTGGGCAGGAAGCTCGGCATATCCGGCGGCGGCAGATGCAACGTGACAAATGCGAAGGAGCTTGACGAGCTCGTTAGACATATACCCGGCAATGGCCGTTTTCTATTCAGCGCCCTGAATACCTTCAGCAACCGCGACATCGTCGCGTTCTTCGAAGATATGGGAATCGCGCTTAAGGAAGAGGATAACGGAAGAATGTTTCCCGTTTCGGACAAGGCGAAGACCGTCGTTGATGCGCTCATACGCAAGGTGAAGGAGCAGCGCGTTACGGTAAGAACGCTATCCCCCGTCAATGAGGTGCTTTATGAGGATGGCGCCGTAAGCGGCGTTAGACTTGCAAGCGGTGAAGCGATCAAAGCGAAGGCGGTCATTATTGCAACAGGGGGCAAATCCGTACCCCATACCGGCTCAACAGGCGACGGTTATCCTTGGGCGAAGATGGCCGGGCATACGATTACGGAGCTATATCCCACTGAAGTGCCGCTTACTTCCTCCGAACCTTGGATTCAATCCAAGGAACTGCAAGGGCTGTCGCTTCGCGGCGTCATCCTTACCGTATGGAGCCATAAGGGCAAACGTCTCGTCTCGCATGAAGGGGATATGATCTTTACTCACTTCGGGTTATCGGGTCCGGCCGCGCTTAGATGCAGTCAGTTCGTCGTGAAGGAATTGAAGCAGACGAAGGCAGCCGACCCGAGCAATGCTGCACGAGCAACCGTTTCCTTAACAATCGACCTTCTTCCGGGAAGGACCGAATCGGAGGTGTACGAGGAAACGCTTCGTATGGCGAAGCTCGAGCCCCGCAAAGCGATCCGCAACGTCCTGCGCGGCTACCTGCAAGAAAGGCTGCTCGAGTTTCTATTGGATCGCTGCGGCATTTCCGGCGACATTACGTACGACAACATACCGAAGGAGCCTTGGCTTGCGCTCGCTGCGCAAATCAAAAGCTTCCCCGTAGCGATAAATGGTACGTTATCGCTAGAGGAAGCTTTCGTCACAGGCGGCGGCGTCCATTTGAAGGAGATCGATCCGCGCACAATGGAATCCAAGCTCATGCCTGGATTGTATTTTTGCGGTGAAGTACTCGATATACACGGTTATACAGGGGGCTATAATATTACAGCTGCCTTTACGACCGGCTACAATGCGGGCACGAACGCCGCGCTTAGCGTTGGAACGGGTGAATTAGGCTAGCTAGATCCGCACATCGCCGGAGAAATGATCGTACGTTCCCGCATCCGGCAGAAACTCATCGTCATAATCAGCATCATCGTCACGGTTGCGGAGGAGATCAGCCTCCTCCTGCCCTCCGGCGGCATAGGAATCCACCCAATCCTCGTTAACGACATGCGCTGGAATGGTAACCGCATCAAGCGCGTAAGCGCTGCTCGTTACGGCCCACTCCGCAATATGCGACTGCTCCACCAGCTTCCCTCCATTCGCTTGCGCAATCTCCAAAGCCGAAGTTAAATCGCTGCCTTCAATGTGAATATGTATACGATTATTATCATGTAATACGGGTGCGTAACCAAGCTCCTCTAGCGTATCAGAGGCAAGCGCCGCGCTGCGCGCATCGCTGAATTCGAACAAAATAGCGGATTGATCGGTCAAATTCATCTTCCTTTCCTGCGTTTCCATTAGTATGCCTATTTGTACGGCTAATCATGTTCAATTGTTGTTTTTTGCTAAGGACATCAATATTTCAAATTTAACTATGTCTTTATGTTAGCTTTTGTGACATAATTAGTTATGATTATGTTTGAAACATGTGAACTGATGGGAGGACGTTATCGATGAATCATTTATTTTATTTACTTTCGGATCCGATGCTTATCATTGAAATAAAGGAATCCCGCCTGTATATTCGCGATGTTAATCAAGCATTTACCGAATTCTCGGGCTTTAAGAAATCCGATCTGCTCCATTTGGATCCTTCTTCGGCCATTTCGACCGCTGATACAGGCAACTCCTTCTACGATGTTATTCATAGCCTCTCCGAGGATGAATGGTCATCGCCTTCGATAGAATGCGCTTTGGTTACCAAATCATCTACGCCAGCGCCGATTCGCTTATCCAGCCGCAAGCTTCAAAGCGACGGTCTCACCTTCTACGTCCTTATTTGCAAAGATCTTAGAGAAACGAAGTGGATTGACGATTATATCGTTCAGAACAAAATTATGATATCCACCATCGTCGATGACAAATATAACATCAAGACTTTGAAACATTATTACGCTCCCGTTCAGGAGCCCGCCTCGTCGTATATCGGAACTTCCATCTACGATATGGTTCTAGAGCATGACCGCAGCAAAGCAAAGCGCGTATTCGAATACGCCAAAAACAATCGCACGGCAGAGAAAATCGACTTCCAGCTCAAGTTAGGCGACCGCAGCTACTCCACGAGCGCTCTCATTCAGCCTTTCTATAACGGCAACCGCAGCTTCAAGAACTTCGTCGTTATACTTATGAACATGCAGCTTAGCTCGCAAGAGGAGGATCCATCCTACAAGCTGCGCATGCTGATGCTGAGCAAGAACGTATCCGTCACCTCGCTGGCGCAGTCCACTCTTATATCGCTGACGACGATTTCCAAAATTCGCAATGGAAAAATCAAAAAGCCCCAGCGGCTCACCGCCGAGCTGATCGCCGGCGAGCTTGGGGTTAGACCTGAGATGATATGGAGCAACTTCAAACGGTAACTACAGCTTGAATTGCTGAACGACCTGCTGCATTTGAACCGAAATATCGGCTAGATCTTGCGCCGCAGAGGATATATCCTCTGCGGATTTGTATTGCTCCTCGGCCGATTCCGCAACGGCACCGGCAATATCCGATGTCCTTCTCGCAATATCAGTCATGTGCATGATCGAGGAGGTTACCTCCTCCGAGCTTGCCGCAAGCTGCTGGGATGCGGCAGCAACCTCTTGAATTTTGCTAAGCACATTCATCGAAGCGTTCGAGATCTGCTCGAACGACTCTCCCGCTTCCTTCATGCTCGCTAGTCCTTCCTTCGTCTCATGCTCACTCGCCCGCATCGCTTGAACCGTCACGGTTGTATCCTCCATGACCTTGCCAAGAAGCTCCGTTATACGTGTGACCGATTCCGCAGATTGCGTCGACAGCTTGCGTACCTCCTCGGCTACAACCGCAAAGCCTTTGCCATGCTCGCCTGCCCTTGCGGCTTCAATCGCTGCATTCAAGGCGAGCAGATTCGTCTGCTTCGAGATGCTGCCGATCAGATCAGAGACGACTCCGATGCTGCGCGTATGAGACTCAAGTCGATGGACCTGCTCCGCAGCTTGACGAACCGTCTCGTCGATCGACGTCATTTTGAAGACGACATTTTGAACCGTTCGGCTGCCTTCCTTCGCTTGTTCCGTTGCAGCTGCCGACATCTCCGATACGTATGAGCTTGATTCCGCAATCCGCGACACGCCGACGGACATCTCTTCGCTTGCCCGGCTAATTTCCTCGAACCGATGCATCTGCTGCTCTGAGCCCGAAGCAACTTCCTTGAAGCTGTCTGCGGCCGCTTTGGAAGAGGAGCGGTTATTGCCCGATACGGTCATTAGAKCATCCGACGAGCCTGTAATGTTCAGTGAAGCGTGCTGGACCGCATTCATCGAAGCGCGCAATGCACTCAGCATCGTATCCGCAGCCTTTACCATCTGTCCAACTTCATCACGATTACGAACCGTAGGCACTTTCACTTGCAGATTGCCTTTTGCCACTTCTGCCAGCACCAATGCCGTCTTCTGTATAGGAGAAGAAATTGCCCTTCTTATGTAGAGAATGAACATTACTATAACGACGCCTGCAATTACAAGTCCAATCAAGATCGACATGTTGCTGCTGTCATACGTCTCCTTGCTAATCTGCTTCGCCGCTTCCGCGCCTTCATTATTTGTGCGAATCAGCGTATTCGTATACGTCATCATCGTATTGAACGATTGATCCGATTCTGCAAGCGCCGCTTCAATCTTCACCTCGTTGTCCCACTTGGCTGCTTCAAGCATTACTTTACGGTAAATCGCGATATACGACTTCCATTCGCCGTCGAGCGATCGGATCATGCTCTCGTCCTCGCCCTCCGACTTGTTCGCGCTGTAATCCTTCATCAGTTTGTCGATCTCCACTATCGCGGCATCGCCTTCAGCCAGAAGCATTTCCTTCTTAATCGCTATACTAGTCCGCGCCACCTGCATCTGCAGCGTATAAATATGCTCCATCATATAATTGATTTGATGAATCGTGTCGATATTGGCAAGCCAAGTATCGGTAATTTGTGCCGTTTGGCTATTCATCTCCTTCGTCATTTTGAATACCAGGACACCGTTAGCCATCAATATGATAAAAATAGTCAGAAATGAAATCGTAAGCTTGCGGCTCACCGTCATACTTAGATTGAACTTGAAGCTCTTCATATTCATTTTCTTTTTCATATTCAGCACCCCCAAGATGAATGTCGCACCAATTCTACAAACCCTTTATGTCAGTATAGCTCACATAATCATGAGACCAAAGACGTATACAGGTTATGAAATGGGGACTAGAGGCATAGTTTCCTTGACCTTATAACGATTTCTCAATCCTTATGGATAAAAGTTTAAAACTTTAAATCAAATGACTCTTTCTCAGCATTTGTCGAAAAATAGCACAAAAAGAAGCAGCAGCCGAGACGATCTCGACTGCTGCCCTATCTTCTACCTATTTTGTTATTTCGTACGGTAAGGCGCCAATGCCTCGTTCAAGCTGCGTGTCTGAGCATACACCTGTTGGTACACCTTGAAGATGCCTTCATAGGTTTGGACCGCTTCAGGCTGCGGCTCGTAACGATCCGCGTGCTTCACGAACTTGTCGGCGCATGCCTCCAAGCTTTCGAACCAGCCAGATCCGTATGCAGCGAGCATAGCCGCTCCAAGGCCCGGACCTTGCTCGTTCTCTAACGCTACGACTGTCGCTCCGAATATATCGGCTTGCATTTGCAGCCATACCGGATTTTGCGCGCCGCCGCCGATCGAGACAATCGTATCGACCGTCTTGCCGGCTTTACGGAACATGTCGACAGACTCGTTAAGCGAGAACGTAATGCCTTCCATAACCGCACGGGCAAAATGCTTCCGCTCATGCGCACCGTCAACGCCAACGAAGCTGGCGCGAATGACGGAGTCCGCATGAGGCGTCCGCTCGCCGACAAGGTACGGCGTGAAGAGCAGGCCGCCAGCGCCAGGCTGAACGTCGCCAACGCCTTCAAGGAATTGATCGAATGATTCGTTCGGCGCGAATGTTTTCTTGAACCAGCTCAGGCTGTATCCTGCTGCCAGCGTAACGCCCATCGCGTAGAAGGCGTCTTGCTTGCCGTGGTTGAAGAAATGCACCTTGCCTGCGAAGTCTTTCGATTTGTCGTTTTCATAGGAAAGAATAACGCCGGACGTACCGATACTGCAAAGCGTAAGCCCTTCGGACAGGATCCCTGATCCTATCGCGCCGCAAGCATTGTCTGCGCCGCCTGCGAATACTTTCGTCGCCTCGGTAAGACCCGTTGCAGCTGCAACCTGCGGTAGAAGCGCACCTACAAGGCCATGCGACTCAATAAGCGCTGGGCAGAAGCTTGCAGGCAGATTGAATGCGTCCAGAACATCAAGACTCCATTCCTTGCCGGCAACATCAAGAAGAAGCGTTCCCGCTGCGTCGGAGTAGTCCATATGAAGCTCGCCCGTCAACCGATAGCGTACATAATCCTTCGGCAGCAGGAACAGCTTCGCTTKCTCGAAGGCTTGCGGCTCGTATTGACGAACCCATAGAATCTTCGGCAGCGTGAAGCCTTCAAGCGCCGGGTTGCGCGTAATGCTGAGCAGCTTGTCGCCAAGCGTGCGCTCTATCTCACGGCATTGCTCCGTCGTGCGCGTATCGTTCCACAATATCGCGTTGCGAACCGGATTGCCCTCGCCGTCCAGCAGCACGAGGCCGTGCATTTGTCCGGAGAAGCTAATGCCTTCGATTTGTGTTTCGTCGATGCTGGAGGAGGAGGCGAGCTCGCGCAGCGCCTCGATCGTAGCATCAACCCAGTCATCCGGCTTCTGTTCGCTCCAGCCGGAATGTTCATGGAACAGCGGGTAGCTGCGGGATGCTTCCGCTGCTACCGTGCCGTTCTTGTCGACGAGCAGCGCTTTAACTGCGCTCGTCCCTAGATCTATACCGATAACGTAGCTCATTCGTAAGAGAACCTCCCCAGCTTATACGCTGAAAATAACTTCGCTAAGCATGAGGCGGATGCGCTCTTGGCGTCCGGACTCGTTTTTGATCGGGTTGTTTTGAAGCGCGTATTGCTCAAGCGATGCAAGCGTCGCTTTGCCGGATACGATCTCCGCGCCGATACCTTCTTTGAAGCTGCGGTAACGGTTGTCTACGATGTTGTCGAGAATTTTCTCGTCGATTAGTTTCGCAGCAGCTTTCAAGCCCCAAGCGAAGCTGTCCATACCTGCGATGTGCGCCAAGAACAGATCTTCCGCTTCGAACGAACCGCGACGTACTTTCGCGTCGAAGTTAACGCCGCCACGGCCGATGCCGCCAGCTTTAAGCACTTCGAACATTGTAAGCGTCGTGGAGTACAGGTCAGTCGGGAACTCATCCGTATCCCAGCCAAGCAGCAAGTCGCCTTGRTTCGCGTCAAGCGATCCAAGCATGCCGTTGATTGCAGCTGTGCGGATTTCGTGCTCGAACGTGTGACCTGCAAGCGTTGCATGGTTAGCTTCTAGGTTCAGTTTGAAGTGATCTTTCAAGCCGTATTTTTGCAAGAATGCAATTGTTGTAGCCGCGTCGAAGTCGTATTGGTGCTTCGTTGGCTCTTTAGGCTTAGGCTCGATCAGGAATTGCGCGTCGAAGCCGATTTCTTTCGCATAAGCGATAGCCATGTGGTACAAGCGAGCAAGGTTGTCAAGCTCGAAGCCCATGTCCGTGTTAAGAAGCGTCTCGTAACCTTCGCGGCCGCCCCAGAATACATAGTTTTCTGCGCCAAGCTCTTTACCGACTTCAAGACCTTTTTTCAATTGAGCGCCAGCGTATGCGTATACGTCAGCGTTGCAAGTTGTGCCTGCACCGTGTACGAAACGTGGGTTCGAGAACATGTTAACCGTGTTCCAAAGCAGCTTTTTGCCGGAAGCTTTCATGCTGTCCTTCAGCAAAGCTACGATAACATCTAGGTTTTTGTTCGTTTCTTGCAGTGTAGCGCCCTCAGGAGCGATGTCTACGTCGTGGAACGCGTAGAAAGGAATGTTCAATTTGTTCATGAATTCGAAGTTAGCTTCTACGCGAGCTTTGGAACGGTCAAGACCGTCGTATTGATCCCAGCCGCGAACCATTGTTGCGTTACCGAATGGATCAGTGCCGTTAGCGTTGAATGTATGCCAGTAAGCAACTGCGAAGCGCAGGTGCTCTTCCATTGTTTTGCCGAGAATGACTTGCTTAGGATCATAGTGTTTAAATGCTAGCGGATTGTCCGAACCTTTACCTTCAAACTGGATTGTGTCGATGCCTTTGAAATAAGTCATTGAGAACAAAATCCTCCTTCACGAAATTCGATAATTTTTTTGAAAACGTTCTATTCACAGGATAACACGCCTTAACTTAGTTTGTCTATTAAACAAACTAAGTTTTTGTGTTAAAATGATTAAAACTTGGCTTGCTCTCAATTTCACCCTATTCAGTATGCGATTCAGGCAAGCTGTATATTCGATTTTTCATCACACATGATACAATAGAAGTTATTGTCAGGCGGACGGAGGCTTACTTGATTGAAACAGAAACCAACCGGAGACTTAGCGTTAATCAAAAAAATRAATACATCAATCGTACTCGAAGCCGTAATCAAGCACGCACCGCTGTCTCGGGCTCAAATATCGGAGCTGACTGGACTTAACAAAGCAACCGTCTCGAGTCTTGTTCAAGACTTGATTGACAGCAATCTGGTGCTCGAGATCGGTCCGGGCGAATCAAGCGGCGGACGGAAGCCGGTCATGCTGCTGTTCAACGGTACAGCTGGCTATGCGGTCGGCATCGACCTTGGCGTCAACTATATTCGAGGGGTTCTCTCCGACTTGGAGGGCAATGTCGTCTCGGAGCTGCAACGGCGCATGAAGCGGCAAGATTCCGACTTTGCTCTGGAGCAGCTCGCAAGCTGTATCGAGGTACTCATGGGGAAAGCGCCGGAGAGTGCCTACGGTATTGTTGGCATAGGCGTAGGCGTGCCGGGCATTGTCGACGATCATGGCAGCATTCTGTTTGCGCCGAACCTGAAGTGGCGGCAAGTCGAGCTGCAGCGCTTGCTAGAGGAGCGCTTCGAACTGCCTGTCACGATAGACAATGAAGCGAATGCCGGCGCGCAGGGCGAGCAGAAATACGGCGCGGGCCGCGGTATCCGCAATCAGATTTATGTCAGCGTGGGCATCGGTATCGGTACGGGCATTATTTTGAACAAGGAGCTTTATAAAGGAGCTTCAGGTTTCTCGGGAGAGCTCGGCCACCTATCTATTGAATACAACGGCAAGCCATGCAGCTGCGGTAATCTAGGCTGCTGGGAGCTTTACGCATCAGAGAATGCGCTATTGGAACGTGCTGCTTCGCTCGGCTTCGACAGCTTAGAGGATCTTCTTACCTCCGCGGAGGAAGGGAACGAACAGGTGCGCGAGCTTATTAGCTCGATCGGGGATTATTTAGGGGCAGGAATCGCGAACATCGTCAATGTCTTTAACCCCGATGTCGTCATTATCGGCAATCGGATGAGCCGCGCGAAGACTTGGCTGGAGCAATCCGTACAAGCTGCCGTAGACCGCAGAACGCTCTCCTACCACCGAGAAAGGCTGCTTATTTTGTTCGCGGAGCTGCAGGACCAATCAGCGGTTCGCGGAGCTGCTTACTACGCGATCAGCAAGTTTTTCACGAAAATTAAAAGTTAAATGGCATGCAGGTGCTAAGCGACAGAACTGAACTGAACAGAACAGAACAGGACTTGCAAGCACAGCAGTCCTGTCTCTGGCTTCTTCGATCGTATTTACTTTCACCTTTTGTCGTTTGGATGGAATTTATCCAGTCAAAACAGCGTCTTTTCGGGTTAGAGCTGCTTTTGACTGGAAAACCTCCAATCTAATTCCCMGCTGTAGACCTTTTTCACCACTTTCGCTACTTTAGGCTGTATGAAATCCAATCAAACAACTAACTTCGGGTAAATTAGCTTTTTGGGCTGTAAGAAATCCATTCAAATTTCTCACAAACGGCAATAAGGCCCGCTACGTTGCGGCAGCGAGCCTTATCTTATATAAATGCTTTTACTGAACTCGATGAACGCCTACAATTTCGATCATGTCTCCTTCAATAATGACGGTAACCGTGACTGATTTGGTTGTACCATTATTGTAGTAAGCGACAAAAGTAAAGGTCAGCGGTCCATCGTCAAGCTTCGCAAGCTCTTCATTCCATAGCTCCCCTCCCCAGCTAGTCCCGCTTCCATTCAATTTGGACAAGGACACCGTATGTTTACCCATCATCACTTCAACACGATCCGCTTTCGTAGCCGTTCCGGTCACCGTGGTAGCGGACTCCAACAGGAATTTCTCACCCGCCCAGAATACGTTATATCCGCGAGGCGACTCTGGATCACCGCTCTCCTTCTCATTAGAATTGCGGCGATGCTCGTTCCACAGATCAGTATGCTTCACTGAGCCATTCACCGTTAACGGAAGAACGGTTACTGTTTTGACTGTCACGACCGGCGGCGCTTTGCCATCGCTGACTGTCATCGTCACCGTCCACGAACCTGCATCGACCATTCGGATTAATGGCGCAGTCGCGGGATATGGCGAGGTTAACGTATAACTGTAGTTGGTTTTCGTCCCTCTAGGACTAACTAACTCGTACGATACTGCCAACGAATCACCGTCTGCATCTGCAACAATTGACTTGAATTGTACCGTATCTCCTTCGTAGACAGGCTTCGGAAGCCAATCGAAATCCGCAGTCGGCGGTCGGTTATTGACGACCTGAACCGTCTTTACGACCGTCTCTACATTGCCGTTCGGAGTTGTGGAGCGCCATTCGAACGTATACGTACCGTTTGGCATCGTGCCGACTGTAAGGCTTCCCGACCAGTTTTTCTGCCCATATCCAAGTGTGCTCGCAGTGACAGGTGTAAGTGTAATGGTTTTCTGATATGAAGATCCTTTGAACGCTGTTACCGTTGTAGTTGTCGGGTATTTGGTCGTTGACACAATAAGCTGATACGAATCCTTAACGACAAGCGTACTGACATCATTCACAGCTGGTTCACCAGTAACAGCATCTATGCGCCCGTTTAATTCTATCGGTGTTAACACTCTGACGTTGTACGTATGATCTGCTGTCGAACCAGCTACAGAACCGTTGGCGCGAATAACGAATGAATAGTTTCCATCCGGCGTTGTTGCAGGTATCGTGAAGCTTTCATTTGCCCAGCTAATATCATTAACCGACTTCGTACCCGTGTAATAAGCAACATTACGGGAGAGCTGCGTCCCCATCGACATGGCAAGCGATATGGAGTACGGATAACGCGTCCATAGATCATAAGCAACAAGGCCTTCGCTAGCCGGAATGCTCGTTAGCGAGAATCCGCTGTAAGCGGTTTTCAGATTGCTTTTGAATTGGACGGGAACCGTGCTCGGCAGCACGAATGTCCTCTGAATCGGATCACTCCATACACCTTCGATGTCTTGCGCTGCATAATCCAATACATAGGTGCCTGGCAACAATTCATTAGGTATCTTCGTAAATACTTCTCCTGTTTCTTGATTCGTGAACTTAACAGTGCGATCTTGAATGCCTCGGTCGGAAGCCGCTCTCGTCACGTTATGATCCAGATCATAGCTCATATCGACCCATGTGGTACGATACGTATTCGATGCCGAGAGATAATCGAAATCCAGCGTCACTTCGGCAATCGGCTTACGATGGACGTACACCTCGATTGCGCTTTCGTTCGAATGGTAAGCATAACCGGAAAAGTTCGGGTCGGTTGTCGGCAAATCTTTGATTTTACGATAGAAAACGTACTTCCCAGGTTTATGGAACGTCACTTGCGATTGATATAATCTCCAATTGCTCCCAAGCTTCGCCGATATGAGCGGCTGGCCCGCGAATGAATCGTATCCCATCGCATTATCGTAATAATTCGGATCTTGTGTAATTTGCAGCAGATCGGTATCGGCAGGAGTCGGATCATCTTCGTAATCAAAAGTCGCCGTCACCGTCTCGATCGGTTCTCCAAGCAGCTTCAGCACCTTCGGTATTTGCGGGTTATTTTCTGCTATATAAGCAATGACGTCATCGATCATCTGGTCGATCGGCTTGTTATTGAGAATATGCTTATCATGCTGTAATTGAGTCGCTATATCACTGCTACCAACCAGGATTAACTTCGCATTATGCCTGCTCATGAGATATTGCAGATCCGTCAGTTCAGACACTTTGCCATCCGATATATAGATTACATATTTGAACGGCACGGCCCTCATGAACGAAGCGTCATACGGCTGACGAATATCCTTGTAAACCGTACCTGAGTAAAAACCGGTATAACTATTTTTTGACACCATATTAGGTACCCAAACATTATGTGTCCAATACACCGTACCCGCATAACTTGCTGTCCAGGTGTTGGAGCATGATCCGTTCGGCGTACCTCCGGTGGATGGACAAGAACCGCTAGGCGACTGACCTGTTYGACTTAATGTTCCAGAATATTTACCATCGCTGTAAGACAGGGTCGAAGGGCATGTTGACCTTGATGTTTGGCTAGACATTTTGCCGTCTTCATCGTAATAGGTTATTACATCATTACTGCAAGAGCCCGTACCCGTCTTATGGTCTGTTACAGATACATACTCACCCTCATCAACGCTATACGGAGAATTGGATACGCTTGTTCGAGTCAGAGTCCCGGAATATCCCCCGCTTGTCGTATAGTTAATCGTTGTTGACGGATAAGCCGCACCTGTCGCTTTTGACGTACTGACTGGTTGATCGTAGGTATAGGTCTTCATATCCCATACGCCGATATTGCTCATCATATTGCTGAGCGTGAAGGAGTTCGTGATCGCTACCTTTTGGTTTTTTACGTAGTCCGTTGATGCTTGGGTCAGATTCTTATCGAGAAGGAAAAATACGTCCATGTCCGGCTTCTCCGTCGGAACATCGATATACAAGTCGGATGCCGGAGCGTAGTTGTCGATGAAAAAGTGTGACCTTGACGTATTGGCTTTATCGTCCGAAGTTGTAATAAACTCCATTAACCGTTCCTCGTTCGTGCCTTCCTTCGCTTCCACAACGATCTCGTATTGTCCAAGCTTATCCAGCGTAGGAAGCTCTGTAACATCTCCCGTACTCTCAAATACCTTCGTATCGAAAACTCCTTGGTTCTTGGAGTCGAAGAACACCTGCAGCTTTTTCTCTGCGATGTAGTCGCCATCAGTGCTCTCAACTTGATAGTTAAGCTGCAGTTGCTCCAGTCGGCTGATTTGATCGCCATAAGCATGCGCAATAATGGCTGGCTTATGATCTTCAAGTATTTCGTAATCGACGATATATGGATCACTGTAGCGCGTATAGGTTTTGCCATTATGAACTATGACGCGTTTGGCCGCTATGCTGAGCTGGTAATTACCAATCGATTTGTACATGTACATCTTTTCGCTAAGATTGATCTCGCAATAACCTGTCCGGCATTTCAGATTAGGATCTAAGGAGTCAACAAAACTAAAAGATGTGATGGTGAGCGGCGCTTGCTTCTCTGTCCATTGGTCGTTGCTCTCCTTCGATCGGTCATAGGCTTTCATCGTCCTGTTTTCTTTGAACAACCCCTCAAGCGCTATGGAAACACGGGGCTTCGTCTCATGCACAACTACATGGCGGCGAAAGATGGATTCCGTTCCATCGGGTGCTGTGAACGTTATGTCCACCTTCACCAGACCAATCTGCTCCTCGCCAAACACATATTCACCTCGAAAAAAAGCTTTAGAATCCACCTCTGCACCCGCGACAAATACCCGTTTGGTGAAGTCGGCATACTTTGCAGCTTCATCGCACGGTTTATGAGGGATATAATCAGGATCTTTCTCTGTTACAGGCATTGGCACAACATCGTACCAGTCAAAGGCAAATTCCACATTCGGCATAATGTACTGAGGCGGAGCAGGACCGGTATCAGTCTCAGGCGTCATAGCAGGGCATCCAATTATTATTGGGTCTGAAGTAGGCAACTGACTAACATTAATATTTTTCACTGCAATAGAGCTATTGTTGTTTGTCTGATTCTTGTCGACAATCGTCTGTGTGATTTGAAACGATTGATAGACTGGAGCTTCTTCAACCAGTTCGTTCGGAAACTTAGCAGCAATGAAATCATACAAAAACTTTGTCACTGCGGCTTGATCCAAGTAACCCGTATTGGGAGACTTCACTTCTGGAATAGCAGGATTGAATGTCCTTGTCACTTTCGTGCCGTCTTCAATATTCTTAATCTCAAACGTATAGTAATCTACATCCTTACCGTAAGACATATCTTTATACATGATTTGAGATTGCAGGAAAGCAGATTTATTAACGAATTGGATTTGCGGCGCAACACTAAAATCTGAAAGCATCGGTCCGGTCGTTGGCTTGAACTTCAGATTGAAGTGGCAGCCTTTCTCCACACTAGACGGATTCGCTGATGTATGATTATTGTAGTAAACCGTAGCTTTGGCGTTAAGATCATTATTGTTATTTGTGCCGTATATCCACTCATCCGGATTTGTCTTAATAAGCTTGTCCGTATCGATGGTCATCGTTACGATCCCGCTGGCCGTGTTATCCTTCGTCACGACTCCGCTATTTTTATTGGATGAAGCAAGCTTAAGCTCTTGACCATTCTGATCCATCACAGATAAATGCCAAAATGCGATATCCTTCCGCGTATAGTATATCGTTTCGTACTGGAGGTCCCCGATTTTCGTCGCGTCATCAAGCGTCCCGGTAATTTTCACCTGCACCTTCACCGTCCGCTCTTTCCCAAGCGGGATAGGCTCGCCGTTTAACGATTCTACTTTGCAGGCTGCTGCTGAGGGCAGTTTTTCTAGCGGATCAAGTTTCTCCATTGGAAATGACTGATACCAAACGGAGTCCGTATCCCAGCTGAAATGGAACAACCTCCCCACTCCAGCTTCTCTTGTCGTTGGATTTTGTTCGATGGCGAAGTAGTTGCGTGGGTCGTTGTTACTTTCATTCCTAGGCAAGACTTCATAACGATTGGAGTAAGACACACCTTTATAAATCTTGAAGTCGATTGAGCGATTTATATTGTTTCGGACTTGCAGAAATTTATCTAACATGACACTTTCATAAAAACCATCACGATTTTCATAAACATAACCTGGACTTGCTGGTTTATATTTGTAGCTTGAGGGCAAATTAAGCCAGGGTTGGTAAATCCAATGTTTATCTGCTACCTTCGTGCTCGTAGAATCATCTCGAACGAGCCAGTTATTCGAATAAAGAGATCCATCTTGTGTATAGCCTAAGAACCGATATTCCCCCCAAGCCATATCCCCTGTATCTGTGTCTTCACCGTAAAAATGGCCTTCATTTTTTCTTACGGTGCCGAAATCCCCAGGCTGCCACCCCTTAGTAAATGACTGTACTGTATCCCGAACTACCTTTGGATTTCCGTAGATAATAAATTTCATTTGTCCACTATTACTTACTGGTGTGTTGCCACTGGATGAACTATAAACAGCCCATTGTTGATGATAATACTTAGAATTGAACTTGAAATTATCTTTATTACATGGTTTAATTTCGGTTGGAATAGGACCATCTACATTCAGATCAGGATTATATTTGCAGGTATTTTTCTGACCATTGATATATTCAGGTGTAGCTGTTGCAGCAGCTTTGGTCTGCTCTGGATTGATTATTAACGTGCTATATGAAGCAATTAAGCACAAGATAAGTACGAGTGAAAAAATCCTCTTACTTTTTTTCAATTGAGCACCTACTCTCAAATGTTAGTATTTCATGGTCAGTGTAATATTACTTTTCTCTGAATACAGTTCGAACTTTCTGTTATTGAACGTAAATTCAACAGGTTTAGAACCTAGTGAGATCTCCAATTCGGCTAATTTGGTTTTTAATTCCTTCCCTTTGCTATTGCCAGCAAACAAATCTAGTAATGCATCAAAATACGCAGCGGCATATGGCATTTTTTTATTAATCGGATAGGCTACCCCCATTCGCTGCGACGTCCCTTCTGCGACTCCTACTGATAAATCCCTTGGAGCTAACTTTTCTAGATCACCTATGCGAACAAGGAAATCATTTTTTTTAGCAGTATCTTGACTGTCGTAAACTCCGAAACCTAAACCCTCTTGCGATATATAACCTTTCGTAACGTGCTTCTTAGCAAGAGCAACAATGCTGTTATACATGTCGTATTTGAACTTGTCGCTTATGAGGTAGATGTTCCCTTTAACCTCTGCGTAATATTGTCCAGTAAGGTCTGGTTTGTATGGCGTACGAAGCGTTTCATCACGCAGTCGTTGCACCATCGTAAGTGCTTCGGCACGGGTTACGAAGCGATGAGGATAGAAATTCCCATTCGGGTAACCAACCATGAGCCCAGCTAACATTACATGAGCGCGATAGTTTTTGACCGATGTATTCGTAAACGTATTAAAGTCTTTTAGTCCGCTGTGAGTAGTAACGAAATCTGCGTAATAAGGATCGAGCGTATTATCGTATTGTGTATACCATTCACCAAGAAGGTAGGATGCTTGTTCTCGTTTTATTTGTTTTTTATACACCTCGTAGTTTTTCGGGAAAATCTCATCGAAAGTTGGCAAGTAATCTATCTCGTAGAGCAAATCAATAAATGGCTTTGCCCAATAGCCTGATTTTGCTGGTTTGAAGTCAAAACCATTTCGGACAAGGGAACCAAGTTTCATTGCAATATCCGGTCGCTTGTCAGCCAGCTCCATTATCCATTCTTCATCAAACTCCGTTTTCCCATCTGTCGTTTTCGAGAATGCCTTAAGCATCATGACCACAAACTGATCTGCTTTCACCACATCATTCGGACGGAATGTGCCGTCAGGGAAACCGTCGACGAGACCGCTGTTATACGCGCTAATAATATTATCTTTGGCCCAATGCTTCTCAATATCCTTAAACGGGAGCTTTGCTTCAGCAGCCTCTGCTTTCAGTGCAGTATCCGTACCAACGAAGCCTACTCCAACGATTAACGTCAATGCAATAACCCAATTAACAATCTTTCTGACCATACCTATTCCTCCTCGTTTACTTCAAAAATTCGATCAGTCGCGTTAAGATCGCGACTGCCTCTGCTCTGGTTACCGGATTTTCCGGCTTAAACGTTCTATCGGGGTAGCCATTAAAAATACTGTAATTGCTCACAAGTCCGATTGCTTTCAGATAATCTACGGAGAGCTGTTTCAAATCCGTAAAGCTTGAAGTCCCTTCTTCCGTTTTGACCATTCTAATCACATTCGCTGCGAGCAGCGCTGCATCTTTCCGCTTAAATGGCAACGCTAAGTCTTGATCTGTCCAATTCGTTATAACGCCAAGAACGTTCGCTGCCATTCTGTATGGATCGGACCAGTGCTCCGCACCGCCGACAGAAGCAAAGTTGAATTCCATGAAACTTAACTCCTTGCTAACCTCTTGATCCGTCACTCGCCAGCGGAAAGACTTCAACCATTGCCGCTGCCCGTTCGGCATCTCTTCCGTAAGCGATAGCACCAGCATTTTCAAAATCGCTTCACCCGTAACCGGATCATTCGGGCCAAATCTTCCGTTGCCATAACCCGATGCAATTCCTTTCTCGACGAAAGCATCAATCGCTGCCCGAGCCCAATGATTCGGAGTATCCGAGAAAAGCGGCAAGTCGATCAAAAGGTTGTAATACGACCGCTTCGGCGCATAAATCGTAAATACATAGCTGCCCTTTAAAGCCGACTTTACGGAGTAGGCATTCGTCCAATAAACAGCATCTGTAGAATCCAACTTCTTCGTACTCTTGGCGCTGTTTATTACTTTTCCGTTCGGCATCGTCATCGACGAGCTGAAGCTTCCATCGTAACCTTCCAGCTCAAATAAAATATAAGCCGCATTCTCAAGCAGCTCATAGGTTTTCGTAATGACAACCTCTTCTTCCGCAGCAGACAGAACGCCTCTGCTTGGGTGCAGCAATGTCACCGCAATAATAAGACATAAAACTAATCTAGATAAAGGAACTTTATACCATTTCTTCCTCATGCCAACTAACTCCTTCCTTCGCTCTCGCAAAAATCGACATCAAACACAAAAAAGCACGCCTCTCCCTCAACCGAGGGAATAAGCGTGCTTCGCTATTCTTCGTTTAATCGTACTGCTTTATCTAATCCGATATTACTTTAATTGGAATTGTCTGTCAATACATGCAGCGGCTTATGCTTAAATAAAGGAATGAGCAGCAGCATCCCTAGGAACATGAGAGTGCCTGCAACCGAATAGATGCCTATGAGCGGGAGAATCTCCTTCAGCTTGCCGGCTACCAGMGTCATAAGAACCATCATCCCCATGAACATCGGGCTGAGAACGCCGTTAACCCGGCCTACATAAGATTCTTCGGACCACTGCAAGATCATCGTACTGATGCCGATCTGAATGCAAGGGAATCCCAGACCGTTAATGAATTGCAGCGTGAGCGAAAGCGGGACGCTTGTCGATATGCCCATTCCGATCATGCAGATGGAGCTAAGCAGGATGCCGAGCGCCAGGAGCTTCTGCGGCGATATCTTTTTCGCTAATACCATGACGGCGCCGCCGCCGATCAGCATCGCGACTCCGTTCACCATGAGCATGAACTTCAGAAAATCTTTTGGTTGGCCTAATCGCTCGATAACGACGAACAACCCTAACGTCTGCGAAATGCCGACTGCGATGCCTGCCAGCGCGAACGTACCGCCGAGCGATTTCAGGACCGGACTGTTCCACACGTATTTCATTCCGGCCTTCATATCGTTCCACAGCTTGCCGCGAGCCTCGTTCTCCGCTCTTACAATGTCTTGGTCCCGAGGAATGCGGTATAAAACAAGCGCCGACAAGAGGAAGGCGACGCCCATGACGCCGATCGAAACTTCAATGCCGAAGTTTTGGTACGTAACGACGCCGAGCGACGGTCCCAGCACCATGAATATGGCAATCAGCGTCTGGAACATGGCCATTGCCTGCTGCAGCTGCTCGGGCGCGATATGCTGCTTGAACAGCTTCATCGCCGATGGCTGCGAGAATTGCGACAATATGGCCGATACGAACGTTGCGAAATATACCATATGCCACGAGCCGTACAACAACGTAATGAGAACAACAAATACCGATATCGCGGACAAAAAGTCGCACCATATCATCGTAAGCCGAGGCTTCCATTTATCCGCGAAGGTTCCCCCGATAAACGAAAAGACGAAGATCGGCAAAAACTCGACGAACCCCATTAATCCAACCGCGAACGGATCGTTATCCGTCTGGTCCGTCACGTAAAACAAAATCGCAAAATTCCGCACCCAAATGCCGATTTGAAGCAATACGTTGGACAGTAAAATCGTTTGGTAAAACTTGTTGCGCAGAAGCCCTCCCGCGGGCGCCGTAACAGCATTAGCTGACATTCTGAACACACTCTCCCCTAAATCCCCGGCTATCCACCGTCAATTTTCTTATGATATCCCCGTTCTCCATACGGCTGAAGCTCTCCTATCCACTTCTCCTTTAACCGGTCGATCTCTCGCTTGTAACTGCGAACGACATTGCCTGCATCCGCTCCCTCGGCTAACAATACGTCTTTATAATCGTAACGAACCTCATGATCGAATTTGATGGTCTCAAGGATGAGGAAAGAGAACTTCTCCGCACCGAACTGCTTCCACTCGCGCTGGAGCTCCTTGTTCATATGCGATCCAAGATCGAGGATAAACGTTTCCTTATTCCACAGACCTTCCAAATTCGTCGATCCTCCGATGAAAAGCTTTCCGTTAGTCTCGTTTTTGATCTGGTATATACCCATCTTGCGCTCCCGCTCCTGGTACTCAGAAACCAGCTGCTTGCGCTTTTCTTTATTTCGTTCCATGCTTTTTCTTCCCCTTCCTAATTGTGCCTATTCCTTCACCCAATATTCACTGCAATCGTCTTCCCTGTCTAGAAATCCATATTCAATCATATAACGGCGCAGCGCTACATAATCATCCTCCCAGAATACGCGAAGCTGCGCGTTCACTTCCTTCTCCTTATACTTCACGCCACTTTTAAAGAATGAGGCAATGTGCCGCAAAATAACGATTTTCCGCTTCTCCTTACGGGGGAACGAGGCCAACGGTCCGGTTGGTCCATTCGGAAAATATTGCTTCATCCAGCTCGCGTTCTCCGCTTCGGTAATCGCGTATCGTTCATCGACTTGGGTCGCCGTCCGATGAATCGGCACGAACTTTGGCGCATCGACCGCCCTGCTATCCATCAGTTCCATAATGGCGAGCAGCAGCTTCGCTTGCTTCGCCTTCTCCTTCAATACGAAGCGGTGGTTGCGAATCGTCGAGGCGCTGCCTGCGCCCGTTTTCTTAACAATCTCGTTATCTGACAGCCCTTCGGCAAAATCGCGCACAAGCTCCTTCTGCAGATCAGTCAGTCCGGTCGCCTTCTTGTCTAKGCCGAGCAAATAGGTCAGCATCGTGCCATGCGCCGTCTGAACGTGATGCGCAGCGAACTTGCGCGCCTCAAACCAACGATTCGATTGAGGCACGGCGAACACTTCGCCATCTTCGAAGCTTTCTCCACATACAAGGCAAATATAAGCAGCGGCAGCCTCATCGTATACATAACCTTGCTTCATATCGTTAAGCGTAGCGGACCAGAATCGTTCGTTAAGCTCCATCACCAAACACCCCGCAGATTCATCTAGTAATTTTATAGACATTATATAATTATGTTTGCGATAAATCAAGACACATTCGCCAAACGTCTAGATTTTTTCAATTCCGCTCATACATAAAAGGATCATCCTCAGCCAACTATCCAGCCGAAGATGATCCTCACACTTACTCACTTAATTATCCATCCATAACTTATATCGATTTACGATCCTTCGGTAACATAATTGCAAGCAGACCTAGCATAAGCAGCGCACTGCTTGCCACTATAACGTCTTCAAGCGAGTAAACAACTGCAAAATGTCCCAGCACAACCGAGCCAAGCGCTCCCATCCCGAAGGCAAGACCGGTAATAAGTCCGGAGGCCGTTCCGACTTTGTTCGGCATAAGATCCTGCGCATACACAACGCTGACCGAGAAGCCGGATTGCAGCACGAGTCCTAGCACCGCAATAACAGGGTACACCCAGCCAAGCGGCAAATGCGGCAAAATAAGCGCGATCGGAGCAGCGCCGAGCAACGAGATCAACATCATTTTTTTGCGGCCAATCCGGTCTGCGATCATTCCTCCGAAAAACGTGCCTACAACGCCGGCCGCCATGAATAGGAACAGCGGCACTTGCGCACCTTTGGTCGACAGTCCGTATTGCTCTTCCGCATAGAACTGATAAAACGTACCAATGCCCGCCGCATACCAGGAACGAGCGAATACAACGATGAACAATATCGTCAGCGCGAACGCTACCGTTCGCTGACTGATTGGAGCCAAGCTTGCTCCGCCTGCAGCCGCTTGGCCTTTCTTCTTAGGCAATTGGTTCGCATGCGCGGCAAGCTGTGCCGAATACCAAGGTACAACCTTGAACAGCACGGCGATTGCGGCAGCCGCAAGCAGCATGCCCCACGCGGCGCCGCGTTGCCCTAGCGGCACGAAGATGAAGATCGTCATGAGCGGCGCCAGCGTACTGCCGAAGTTGCCGCCCACTTGGTAGATCGATTGCGCGAACGCACGGCGGCTGCCCGCTCCAAGATGCACGACTCGCGAGCCTTCCGGGTGAAATACCGCTGAGCCTAACCCAACGAACACCACCGACAGCAGCAGCAGCCAGAAGTTGGGGGCGAAAGCAAGACCCGCCATCCCGATCATGCTGCATACCATCCCGAGCGGCAGCATCCAAGGCATCGGCTTCTTGTCGGAGACGAGCCCGACTACGGGCTGCATGACCGATGATGTCATATTAAGCGTGAAGGCAATCCAGCCGATCTGCCCGTAATTCAAATTCAATGAATCCTCGAATATCGGAAATAAAGCCGAGACGACCGCTTGCATCGAATCATTTAACATGTGTACCGAACTTATAGCGAATAAAATGGAATATACGGTGGCCGATCTAACGGCATCAGACTTAACGCCCGTTTGCGATTGCTGCCCAGACATGATGATAGGACCTGCCTTTCATAGTTACGTACTTCGAGCTACAGCGACTTCCCGAAGCGGATGCAAACGGGGCTTGGCACTTCCAGTACCGTTCCGAGAGCAGTCAATTCACCGCTTGCCTCATCGACGCTGAACGCTGCAATGTTGCCGCTCTTCTGGTTCGCCGCAAGCAAATACGAGCCATCCGGCGTTAACCCGAAGTTGCGCGGAGCTCCCCCGCCGCTTCCGATATGTTGAATGAGCGTCAATTCGCCATTGCTCTGATCAATGGCAAATACCGCAATACTGTCATGTCCGCGGTTCGAACTGTATAATAACCGACCGGAAGGCGCGATATGAATATCCGCCGCATCGTTATAGGCGTCAAACCCTTGCGGAAGTGCCGATGCAAATTTGATTTCTGTCAGTGTACCTTGCTCTGCATCCACCTTCAGCGTTGTAATCGTCGAATCCAGCTCGTTCATGACATAAGCAAAAGGAAGCTCCCCATGAAATACGAGATGGCGAGGCCCTGCGCCGCGATGAATGGAACAGCTGCTATGCTTCGTTAGTGAGCCGCTCTTCGGATCAACTAAATATACGATGACCTCATCAATGCCTAGATCCGCCACGCTTACGTATGCCGTGCCTGGAATCGGCACGATCGAGTGAGCATGAGGCGCATCCTGCCTAGCCGCGTTCGGTCCAAGCTGCCCATTGTCCTCCGCGACGGCCGCAGTCCCGGTTAACTCGCCTTCAGCATTAAGCGAAAGCAAAGCGACATTGCCTCCCGTATAGTTAGCAACGAAAGCCGATTGTCCCGCTGCATCGACGCTTATGTAACAAGGATGTGCGCCATGGGTCAACGCTCTGCTCGTCTGTCCCAGCAGCCCTCCTGTAACAGGATCCACTTCATAGGCAATGACTGCACCGCCAACCGCGCCGTTCGTTGATTCCGTCTCACTAACCGCATAAAGCTTGTTGCCTTGCGGGTGAAGCGCCAAGTAAGACGCATTCTCGGCGTTCGCGAATGCCTCCGTTACTTGCAAGCTCCCATCGACACCGTTGAAGCGGCAGACTCGCACCGTCGATTCATCGGCACTCCCATACGATCCGATATATACCATTCCTGAAAAAAGCTCTGTTTGCCGTTTACTCATTACGTTCACTTCCCTTTCAGCAGCTTGCCAATAATTTGAACATAGCACAAGGTTTACGTTCAAACAATGACTTTTAGAATATACTTCCCAAACCCATCCAAAGTGTGTTACAATGTAAGCGCTAACAATTCAGGTGTTCACATTTCTGAAGGGGGACGATGGAATGATGAATTTAGCACTGAGCGAAAGGAATGTTTATGAGGATTTTGATTTGGAGTCGGATGTGCTTTATTTCAGAATCGGAATGCAAGGACTCGTCAGCTTCCACGGCAGAAACTACAATATAAAGAAGAGAATGACTGCCGAGCTCATCACTCAGCTAATTGGCAAGAGCAGCTTCTATCAGATCAGCTCCAACTGCTACATTAACCTTGGCAAAATCAAATCGATCTCCGGCGGCACCATTTATTTCGGAACGGACTGTTCCGAATCGAAACAGCTAACCGTCAATCGCCGCAAACAATACGTCATTCAGGAATTGTTCAGACAGCGTTCGGCTGACAGCCAATTACGCCAGACGCCATGATGTCTACACAACCGCCTTATTTCCGCGAATAGCGGAATAAGGCGGTTGTTTGTTGTGCCGTGTCCTGCTATTCTTAGGTTGAATATGACGTATCGCTACATAACTCTCACTATTATTCTAGGAGGAACTTATGTCTACTCAAGGACAAGCATTCGAGCAATTATTTCACCAAGAGCCGGCCGTTTGGCTGAAATGGGGCGCTTATGAAGCGGCAGTGTTGCCGAAGGTTGGCGCTAACCTGATCGCATTCCGCGATACAACGAATAATTATACCTTCCTGCGCGAGCCTGCGGCAGACGAAATGGAAAGCTTCAAAGCAAACCCTGGCATTCACGGCATTCCGGTCTTATTTCCTCCGAACCGATACGAGGACGGCACCTTCACTTGGAACGGCAGAACGTATCAATTTCCGGTCAACGAAGCGAAGACCGGCAACCATTTGCACGGCTTCTTCCATACGGCTGAATGGTCTGTCGAGGATTTCGGCGTAACGAAAACGGAGAGCTACGTTGCTCTTAACATTTCAATTGATGAGAACCACCCTATCTATACCTACTTGCCGCACAAGTTCTCGATTAAGCTTCGCTACTCGCTTAGCGATCTCGGCTTGCAGCAGAATGTGCTTGTTCATAACGAAGGAACAGATGCTATGCCTTGCATGCTTGCATTCCATACGGCGATTAATGCGCCTTTCGCACCGAACAGCACAGTGGACGACTGCCGCTTCACGCTGACGACAGGCAAGCGCTGGGAGCTTAACGAGCGCATGCTGCCAACGGGCAACTTCCAACCTCTATCCGCAGAAGAGGAAGCGATGAAGACGACAGGCTTGTCCCCGATCTGGGAGTCGATGGACAATCACTACACAAGCGAGCCGCAGAACGGCCGCAATGCAATGGAACTTACCGATTCACGCGCAGGCGTTACGCTTGTCTACGACGTCGGTACAGCTTACAAGCAATGGATGATTTGGAACAATGGCGCGACACCGGGCTTCTTCTGTCCTGAGCCGCAGCTTAACTTAGTCAATGCACCGAACGTCAATCTGCCAGCCGATCAGATCGGTCTCGTATCGCTTGAGCCGGGCGGCATCTGGGAAGAGACAAGCCGTCTGTATGTAAGATCCTAGTCCGAGTGCAATGAATAGGCTGCTTGAAGCGTCCGATGAGACGCTTTAAGCAGCCTGTTTTGTCGTTAGACCAAACTTTTGTGGAATATAAATATAACCTCGGTCGCGCTTCGATATTGATCCCGCAGTTGCTGCTGCAACGCCTTGCCGCTCGCATAATCGTCGACAGCTACACGTGTTATCTCTTCATAATCCGCATCCTTGGCAACCAGCTCATAAGGCACATAACCGTTTTTCAAATAAAACCGCTCCACCTTCAGATCGTCAGCCGAGCCAATGCCAATTCGAGCATAACCGCTACTCCGCGTGCACTGTTCGAAGGCCGCTATGAGCCTAGACCCTATTCCCGTCCTCGCGTAACTCTTGCTTGTATCCAGACTGACCGCAATGCCTTGCAGCACCATCGTATTTACATCCCTGAACGACTGCCATCCGTAGGATACGCCAACCACTTCTTCGCCGTCGAACGCCGCCAAATAATGCCCCGTCACCTCAGCTAGCTTTCTGTCGAACGCTTCGAGACTCTCCTGATCCAAGTATTCGCACTGAAACGCATGGACACGCGGATATTCGGCTGAATTCGGTCTCCTAATTACGATCTCCGCCATCCGATTCTGCCCTCCCATGTTTCCCCAGCTTTTTTTCGAGCCGCGCCTTAACGCCCTCGTCGCCATACCAATTCTCATCAATAATGCTGTAGACCACATAATCGAGCCCATTATATTTTTTGCGCAAAATACCTTCCCGCACCGCGCCTAACCTCTCGATTGCCCGCTGCGAACGGGAATGACTCGTTGTCATAATGAGCTCGACGCGCACAGCCCGCCAAACCTCAAAAGCTTGCGACAGGAGCAAATATTTACACTCCGTGTTCACTGAGGTTCTCCATACGTCCGGCGTGTACCAAGTCCAACCGATATTCAAATTGCGGTTCGGGCGCGATATTCTCAAATATCGGGTCATGCCAACGAAGCGGCCGAGCAGCTTGTCATAAATCGCATAAGGAAATTGCTCACCGCGCTCACTCTCGACGATTGCCGACTGTACGAAGCTCCTCATCTCATCTAAATTCTCGATCTTCACAGGAAGATGCTCCCATATTTCAGGAGAGCGCGAACATTCGAATAACGCTTCCGCATGCTCAGCCTCAAGCGGTATTAACGTAACTCTTTCACCCTCAATACGAGTAAACAGCATACTAGCCCCTCCCTGAACCTTCCAAAATAACTCTTCAATGCTTTCGTTACCGAATGTCGTTATCCCTCCCTACTCTTTAATCGAATTGCTATAACATGAAAGGTGACTACTGTCGAAAAAGACTGTAAAATGGAAACAGCAGCAATCTATTGTCGATCATTCGCGAAAGGAGATCTTATCATGAAACGACTTTATTACACGTCCTCCCTTCTAATCGCACTTACTATTCTACTAACCTTATCGTTGCCGCAGCCTGTCGCCCATGCCKGCATGTTCGACCGTATTAAGGACATATACAACACGCCGGAGAAGCTCGATGAGCTGCAGCAGCAGTACTCCGATGCGCAAGATTTGCTCGAGAGCCAAGCAGAGAAGCTGGAGCAATCTCTGATCGTAACCGAGCAGCTAACGCAGAAGCAAGCTGAATTGACCGAACAGAACGAGCAATATCGCCAGCAAAATGAGGAGCTGCTCGCGCAGAACAGCAGCCTTCAAGCCGAAATGGAGCAGATGAAGCAGCAGCGTCAATCGCTCGTCAGCAAGCTCATCACGGCGGCTGTCGTCGTTGTATCCCTTATCGTGCTTTATTTAGCCTCGGTTCGCATCTGGCGCTTCGCCGTTTGGCGTAAGCAGAGAAGCGCAGCGGCACGCGGAATTAGCGGATGAAAACGACCGTCCCCGCTCCATACGGCCATGTGCATGTAACGCTCGAATCGGCGGACAAGCTCCATGTGCTGCATCCGAAAGCCATTATCGCTTATCAAGGACTGCCTCATCTGCGTGAGGACCGGTTCATGGACCTGGCCGGTCTGTACCGCAAGCGGAAGTGGATACGCTCGCTTCTAAGCGGACCGTCCGAATTCGTGCTTGGCTTGCCGCCAGGCTGCTCGCTGGAGTCGGTCCAGATTGAGAAGGACAGTGATCTATTATTCGATTTGCGTCATATTATTTTCTTCTCGGACGGCATGCAGCTGAAGCCCAGAATTCAGAAAATGAAAAACGCATGGATTACGCGCGAATTCGTACGCATGCGATTCACAGGCCCCGGAACGCTTGGCGTCATCACAGCTGGCGACGTGAAGGCGATTCAGCTCCAAAAGGATCGACCGCTTTATGTCGAAGCCGGAGCACTCATCGCTTATCCTGAGCATGCGTCCATTAAGCTGTCCGTATATGGCAACCAATTGGCCAGCCAGCATATGCAGGTGCAGTGGGAAATAATCGGAAGCGGGCCGGTGYTCATTCAGACGGGTTCCCACGATGCCGAACTCATGCAGCAGTTGCAGAGCAACGGAGGAATTATTAAGCGCGTGCTGCGCGAACTGCTTCCATTCGGAGGCGTATATATTAAATGACAAAGGCTTGCCGTCCCATATGGATAACGGCAAGCCTTTTGCGTTAAATGCCTCGGAACGAGAAGCGATGCGAGTACGTCCGATTAGCGAACAACGTATACTCCTGCTCCGCTTTCTGTCCCCAGCTGTCATTCCCGCCGACGCCCATTTGCTTGAAATTGACGCGTACGACTGTTTTGTCGCTTGCAGGCAGCTTATAGAAATGATCATAAGACTCCAGCTCGGAAGGCGTGTAAGGAAGGACATTCAGTTCAAAATGCGGCTGTCCAGTCAACTCGATGCCTTCCCCCTGCGCATTCGTTATAGCGGCGCTGCGCACATCCGTTTTGTTGCCGCATTCCTGCGGACGGATGTAGGGAACAAGCTGATCCTTCACCGTACCTGAATAACGGCCGAGCTTGCCGCCCGTCTGACGATCCCAATACGTCTCATCAGGCCCGTTGCCGTACCAGCTTAATTGATCGAACTCTGCCGGCAACGAGAACATGATGCCGACCTCCGGAATTTCAGGCAAGCCGTCTCCCGGCGTCAGCTCCTCATACACGTCTACTGCACCGTCTCCACTTACCGTATATACGATGCTTAGATCCGACTCACTTGTCGTCGGTAAGCTAAACTTCGCCCGAACGATAGCAATGCTGCCCGTCGCTTCCCACTCCAGCGCTATCAATGAGCGTTCGGCTCCCGCTTCTCGCCATGTCGCACAGCGTTCATGATGCTTATTGCCGCGGTCATTATCCGTGTAAGCGCGCCAGAAGTTCGGCGTCAGCRCCGTCCGCAGACGTTCCTTGCCTCTCCAAGCATAAGCGGCTAAGCTGCCAGTCGCCTTGTTAAAGCTTGCCGCGAAAGACTCGCCTGTAATCGTCAACAGCTCGGCTGTCTCCTTCAACGTGACGTTTGGTTTCTCCGCAGCAGGACCGACGCGAACGATTGCTTGCGCCGGCAGCACGAACTGCTCGAACGCGATCTCATGGCCTTCCGTTGCCCAAACCGTATCTTCCTTAAGCAGCAACTGAACGGTCAGTACCGCTTGCTCGGATGCGTTAGCGAGAATAGGCAACTGGTAGCCGATCGTGATCGTCTCTTGCGATTCAGGAGCGACCGCAGCAGACGCTGTTCCCTCTTCCACTTTGCGTCCATCGACTGATACGCTCCACACAAACGCATACTGATCAAGCGCGTTAAACAGATGACGGTTCGTTACTTTAATCGTACCCGCAGCCAAGTCGACCGCTTCGAACTTCACATTTTGATAAACCTTTTTCACTTCCTGCAGCTTAGGCGAGACCGTCCGATCCGCGAAAATAAGGCCGTTGCCGCAGAAGTTGCCGTCATGCGGCGATTCGCCGAAGTCGCCGCCGTACTGCATCTTTACCGTGCCGTCCGCATCTACAATTCGGATCGACTGATCGATCCAATCCCAGATGAAGCCCCCTTGAAGCACAGGATATCGTTCGAACACTTCCCAATACACATGCAGACCGCCGCAAGAGTTGCCCATCGCGTGGCTGTATTCGCATAGAATGAACGGCTTCTTCGGATTGCTCTGCGCATAGCGCTCTACACCTTGAGGCGACGTATACATGTGGCTCTCGATATCTGAAGCGGCGTCAGACGCCCGGTAATGGAAGGCCCCTTCGTAATGAACGATTCGCGTAGGATCAACCTCGCGTAAGTAATCATGCATTTTAATGAAGTTGTCGCCTCCGAATGATTCGTTGCCCAGTGACCAGATGACGATAGACGGATGGTTCTTATCGCGCTGGAACATCGTGTTGCATCGGTCAAGCACCGCAGCCGTCCATTCGGGGCGGCTGCCCGGTACGGTCTCGAGCAGCTCCTGCTGCCCGTAATACCAAGAGCCATGCGTCTCCAAATTCGTCTCGTCGATTACATACAGTCCATATTCGTCGCACAGCTTATACCAGAGCGAGTCGTTCGGATAGTGCGATGTACGGACGGCATTAATGTTATGAAGCTTCATTAATTCAATATCCTTGCGCATATCCGTTTCCGTAATGGAGCGTCCCGTATCGCAGTTGAACTCATGGCGATTAACGCCCTTGAACATAATCCGTTTGCCGTTTATTTGCATAAGGCCGTCCTTAAGCTCGAAGCTCCGAAAGCCAACCTTGCAGTTGACTGCCTCAAGCAGCTCGCCGCTCTTGTTTTTCAAGCTTAGCACAAGCGTATATAAGTTCGGCTGCTCGGCGCTCCATTTGAGCGGATTGGATAGGCTTGCTCCGAGCTGAATTTCCTTAAGCTGCTCACCAATGGTCGAGATACTAACGGTTAACGGCTCTGCCAGAACAGGCTGGCCAGCAACGTCATACAGAACGGCCTCGACGGTCACGTTAGCCGCATCGCGTGCATAATAATCGAGCAGCTTCGCATCAATAACAAGCTCCGCATCGCGATACTGCTCATCGAGCTGTGTCCTTACGAAGAAGTCGTAGATATGTACATCCGGCGTCGTATACAAATACACATCGCGGAATATACCGCTCATCCGCCAGAAGTCTTGGTCCTCCAGCCAGCTCGCATCGCTCCAGCGGTATACTTCAACCGCGAGCTTGTTGTCGCCCTCGATCAAATAAGGCGTAAGGTCGAACTCCGACGGCGTGAACGTATCTTGGCTGAAGCCGACCAGTTCACCGTTCAACCATACGTAGAACGCTGACTCAACGCCTTGGAAGCTAATGAAGACGGGTTTGCCTTGCCAATTGTCCGGAATGTTGAAAGAGCGTACGTACGAGCCGACAGGATTATAAGCAGTCGGGGCGAACGGCGCCTTCACATCCTCGTTGCCATGCCATGGGTAGGTCACATTCGTATATTGCGGGTAATCGCAGCCCTGCAGCTGCCAATGACCTGGCACAGCAATCTCATTCCAATTGCTATGATCGTAATTAGCCTCGTAGAAATTGGAGATACGCGCCTCTGCGTTCGTTGCGAAAGCGAACTTCCATTTACCGTTCAGCAACAAACGATTCGCGGATGAAGCATGATCCCCTTCCAGCGCTCCCTCTACCGTGTCGAACGGCATTAACGAAGCATGAGCATCCATTCGATTTAACTGAAAAATATCCGGATTGTTATTCCATTCGGGATAACCGTTCGCCGGAGGGGAATAAATGAATTTTTTGCGCATTTATGTCGACTCCTCACTTCGTAGTAGTAGAACTATATTCACATTATAAAACAATTGGTTTTCAGTATTCCTTGTACAATATTCATAAATCATATCAAAATTTGAACATTTGCAGACCTGCAATAAAACCTGTACCTTCGCTGCAGCCCAATATTTACCGCTAAATATAAAGCGCTTTCTCTATTAATATGGAATAGAAGATCATTCCACTTAAGAGAGGTTGAGACAGCATGAAAGGTAGAATGAAAAGGTTAGCCTGCAGCGCCGCGCTTCTCGCTTTACTAACAGCAGCCCCGGGAATCGGCTTCGCCGCCTCGTACACCGTACAGCCGAATGATTCGCTTTGGCTAATCGGGTCGAAATACGGCGTTACCGCGGGGCAATTAAAGGCGTTAAACAGCCTGACAACCGATGAGCTAACGATTGGCCAAACGCTCCAAGTGCCGAACCCGCCGGAATATGCTTCGGTTAAGGTTCAGCAGAACGATACGCTGTGGAAGATAGCGCAGCGTTACAATGTCCCGCTTGCTAAGCTCATAAATGCCAATCCGCAAATATCGAATCCAAATAACATATGGATGGGACTTGAGATTCGCATACCTAAGAAGCCAGACAACTACTTAACAGGCGTATTTCCGCTTGCAAAAGGAAGCTATACGCCGTTCACCAATACTTATGCGGACTCACGTACATGGTCGCCTGATGGAGCGGCTGCTCGTTCGCACGAAGGCGTCGATATATTCGCGGACAAAGGCACTCCCGTATATAGCGCGCTTGGCGGCACGATCGTCAAAGCCGCATGGAACGAATACGGCGGCTGGCGCGTCACGGTGCGCGTCGATGAATCGACTGAGTTTTATTATGCGCATCTATCCAAGTATGCGACCGGCATCAAGGAAGGCGTTACCGTAACCGCAGGGCAGCTAATCGGCTATGTCGGCAGCACGGGGTACGGTCCCGAAGGAACAGAAGGAAAGTTTCTGCCTCATCTGCACTTTGGCATTTACAAGCGTACGCCGGTATATGCCGCCATCGATCCGTTCCTGTACTTGAAGTGGTGGGAGTAGTGAAGCTGCTCACTCATTAGTGAGGCTAACCTCACAAATTTAAGTGTAATAAACGCCCTACCAACAAATAATGAGGCAAACCTCACTCGCCATGAACCCAGGTTCACGCGCAGTGAGGTTTGCCTCATTCTAATTCCATATATTCCGAAATACACCGTAATAAAGTGAGCTTTGGTTCATTAATTAGTGAGCCTCTTCATAACTTAACTCTCGACGCATATCCCCTACAGCGACAGCTGCCTTAAGCTATAGAACTCGCCTTTGCCTGCCATCAACTCGTCGAATGTGCCGATCTCGGCTACACGCCCGTTCTTCATGACGACGATCCTGTCCGCATCGCGAATCGTGGACAGACGGTGCGCAACAATGAACGTCGTCCGATCCTTAATGAGCTCCTGCATCGCCTTCTGCACATGGAACTCCGACTCGTTGTCGAGAGCCGATGTCGCTTCGTCGAGCACGATTACCTTCGGATCGCGAATTAACGCGCGCGCTATCGCAATCCGCTGACGTTGGCCGCCAGACAGCTTGCCGCCGTGCTCGCCGACCATCGTATCGAGCCCTTTGGGCAGCTTCTGGATGAACTCGGACAAGTTCGCCATCTCTACGACGCGGGCAATGTCCGACTCGTTAATCTCTTTTAATCCATATGTTATATTATCGCGTATCGTACCAGAGAATAGGATATTCGTCTGCGGCACGACGGCCAGATGCTTGCGGTAGCTGCGCAGGTCGATATCGTTCATATCGATGCCGTCGACGCGCACCTTGCCTCCGGTCGCCTGCAGGAAACCAATGACGAGATTAAGCACCGTCGATTTGCCTGCACCGGACGCACCGACGAACGCGATACATTCGCCCGCCTTCACCTCCAACGTGACGTCCTCGAGCACATGATGCTCGCTGCCCGGGTAGGAGAGCTCTACGTTCTCAAAGGAAAATGCGCCTCTCACATCCGCCATTTTCTGCTTGCCGCGATTGTTCTCGATGTCCGTGGACACTAATATTTCTTTGATCGAGCGAATCGACTCGAGACCCTTGGCGATCTGCGGATAAATATTAATTAGACCGGTTACCGAGCCCAATATCATCGAGAAGAAGCCTTGATACATGACGACGTCACCGACCTGGATCTCGCCTTTGTAAGCGAGATAAGCAGTGAACATTAAGCAAAGCACCTGGAAGATTTGGAACGTTACCCAGTTCGATGCGCCGAAATACGCTTCAACGAGGTCAAGGCGATAGCCTTTGCCTTGAATATTGCGCAGCGTCGAATCGATGCGCGCAATCTCCACTTTCTCGAGGCCATGCGCCCGCGTGACCGGAATCATCTCGACCATCTCCGATACACGCGACGACATTTGCTCGATCTCCTTGCGGAACTCGCTGTTCGATCGGCGGATCTTCCTGCGGAACGCCGTTACGATAGAGATTGACATCGGAATCGTAAGAACGAAGAACAGGGATACGACCCAACTGCTCTGCACCGTAATGATGAACGAGACAACGATGTTGACGACTGCCGGAGCGAGAGCGATCATGAACTGCTTCGACATCGCCTCGACCGCTTCGACATCGCGAAGCACCTTCGACTGCAGCTTGCCCGCCGGAAGCTCGCGATGCGAGTTAATAGACAGCTGCTGCAGCTTGCGTACCATTGCGCTGCGAAGTCCCGCCTCTACATGCCGGACAGCACGACTGAGAAACGATATGTACGCCGCATGAGTCGGTATATTTTGCAAAATGACGATGACCACAACGATAAAATTGATCCACATGCCGCGCATGGAATGTGCCGAAGGATTCGTGGCGATATTGATGATATTCGCCGTAACGATCGGCAGCACATAGATCGGCGCGCTTTTCACAATCAAAAAAACAAACGAAATAAACAAATTGCCAAAGTTCCCTTTGTATAACGATAACAAAAACTTAAACGGGGTCGTTTCTTCTGCAAGCGCCGCGTTCTCGAACGTGCTGCCTAACCCTCTCCGTGCCTTAAGCTCTGCGGCACTCTCCAACATGATAGTCTCCATCCTTCTGCAGCTCATAATCTTTAGGTATCATCATTTCGTGCTGACGCCACTCATCTTAACTCCTAACGGGATGTTATGTAAATGTGTGAATTTGCAAAAAAATATTGATTTTTGCTTCTATCCGCTCAGCGGTGCTTATCCTTATAATCCTTCGGCGTTACGCCGACCATCTTCTTGAACAGCTTGTTGAAATAGACCGGATCGCTATAGCCGACCAGCTGCGAGATTTCATAGTTTTTTAAAGAAGGATGATCGCTCATGAACTGCTTCGCCTTCTCGATCCGAATCCGAATAAGGAAGTCGGTCACCGTCTCCCCCGTCTCCTGCTTGAACAGCCTGCTCAAATAGTTGCCGCTCATGCCAACCGTCTCCGCAATGCTCTCCATCTCGAAGTTTTTGTCATACTGCTGCTCCAGTATCGCCTTCATCCGTTCAATGACGTGATGCTCCTTGTCGGCAGACAGGGATTGCGACGACGCTTCTTCGGCTAGCTGCTCCTGCTCCTTCGCCGTTTGCCTCTCGCTCTTCAGCCTAGTGAGCAGTTCGTACAGCTGCGCTTTATCGATCGGCTTCAGCAGATAGTCCCTTACCCCTTGCCTAAGCGCCTTGCGGGCGTATTCGAATTCGCTGAAACCGCTAAGCACGATCATAGCGATCGACTTGTCGCGTATATGTTCGATGAGACGGAAGCCGTCCATCATCGGCATCTTTATATCGGTAATCAGGACGTCAAGCTCGCCGGGAGCAAGCTTGGCAATATGCGTCCAAGCGTCCATCCCGTTGCTGAACGAGCCGATCACTTGTATGTCGAGGTCCATTTTCAGCAAAATCTTTTGCAAACCGAGCCTAATAAATTCTTCGTCGTCTACGATGATGATGTTCATACCACTTCAGCTCCTCCCTCGTAGTTTGAGCCAAAATCCGCAAAACTTCAATCTTCCCTTCCTCAGCGCTTGCAAGAAAAACAAGCGGGCGGTTACTTCACCGCGCCGCTTGTCACACCTGCGAAAATATATTTTTGAAGGAACATGTAGAGGATTGCCGTAGGAATCATAATAATCAGGATTGCCGATGAAATCATCTGCCAGTCGCCGCTGTTGACGCCGAAGAAGCGCATAAGCGAGGTCGATACGACGACATGCTCGGGCCGTGGCAAGTACAAGTACGGAATGAACATATCATTGTAGATGCTGATCGTCTTCAAGATCACGATCGTCGCTGTCGCCGGGGCAAGCAGCGGGAAGATGATCGAGCGGAAGATCCTGAACAATGAAGCTCCCTCCAGCATGGCGCTCTCATCGAGCTCATAAGGGATGTTGCGAATGAATTGCAAGAAAATATAGATTTGCAAAATATCGGCGCCGACATAGATCAGTACCGGCCCCATCAGATTGTTCGTCAGCTCCAGCGCTTGAATCGTCTTGTAATTGACAACCTGCGTCGTAATGGACGGAATAATTGTCGCGAACAGGAACAGTCCGACAAGCGCGCCTTTGAACTTAAAGTTGAATCGTCCAACCGCATAACAGAAAGCCGAGCCGATCAAAATATTAAGCACGAGCGTAACCACGATAATAATAATCGTATTGCCGAAGGCCGTCGTCATGTCCGCGGACTTGAATGCCGCGCCGAAGTTGCTGAAGTTAAGGAAGCTGTCCGGCAAGGAGATGGAAGACTTCGTTTGGAACTCTTCCTTCGTCTTGAACGCATTGACGATAATAATATATGGCGGGAACAATATCGCAAAGGCGGCTGCGAGGAGCGATAAATATTTGACGCTATCCCAGATTCGGCTAGATCGCTGCATCCTTTATTCCCCCTTTCTATTCAACAGGAAGCGCTGAATCGATAACACGATGACTACAAATAACAACAAGACTACACTCATTGCCGATGCTAGGCCGTAGTTGTTGAACTGGAATGCGGTCTCGATAATTTTCATAACGAAGGTTTCGCTTGCTCCGGCCGGTCCGCCCTTCGTCAATACGAAAGGTAGATCGAATACTTCCAAGGCTCCCGTAACGGTTAAGAACAAGTTCAACTCGATAATCTTATAGATGTTTGGCAGCGTAATATGCAAAAATTGCTTCCAGCCGTTCGCTCCGTCGATCGATGCGGCCTCGTATAGGTCACTAGGGATCGATTGAAGCGCTGCTAAGTAAATAACCATATTGAAGCCCATGAATCTCCATAGGCCGATAGAAGCCAACGTATAGTTAACGAATGAACCATTGCCAAGCCAGCTCGTTTCGGACAAAGCTCCGAAGCCCAGCTGTCCCAATAAGTAATTAAGCGAGCCGTTCGTCRTATCGAATACGTATCCGAATAAGTAGGCGACGGCAACGCCGTTAAGAATATAAGGCAAGAATAGCAGCAGTCGGAAGAAGTTGCGTCCCTTCAGCTTGCTGTTAAGTACAACCGCGAAATAAATAGCCAGGATGTTCTGAACGATACCGACGACGAAGTAAGCAAGGTTATGCTTGAACACGCCGAAGATGCCCGGATTGGAGAAAACCTCCTTATAGTTGTCAAAGCCGATCCATGACCGGTCCGGACTTAAGCCGTCCCAGCTCGTGAAGCTGATGCGAAACAGCTCGAGCGCCGGGTAATAAGCAAATGTCAGAAGCAGCAGCAGCGGCACCGACACGAACAGAGTGATGATGAGCTTCTTCTGCGTATTAAAAGAAAGCCTGCTGAACATACGGTATCCCTTCCTTCCCGAAAGACTAGGACGGATGATCCCACAACCCGATCATCCGCCCGCGCCTCGTTATCTAATGAATAACAATTACAGTTACAGACCTAAGTCCTTCTTCGCTTTCGCCCAAGCCGTGTTCACCTTATCGAATACTTTCTGCGGATCCTTCGACAATACGAACTCTTGAACGACAGCCGCTTGGTCAAGCTGCGCTTTGTTCTGGATTTGCGTTGCCGCATCCACTGGTTGCGCCGGCTCGAAGTATTTCGGCGAGTACGTGTTGAATTCCGCAAGCTGTGGCAATTTTGGTTCTTTGCCTTTGAGCGTCGGGATGAAGCCCGCGAAGTCGTCGAAGCCTGATTCTTCAATCATCCATTTCACGAAGGCTTTAGCCGCTTCTACGTTGCCGTTTTTGTTAACCGCGTAGAAGAAGTCCGGGTTAAGAGGTGCTTTCGCTACGCCGCTGTTGTCGGCAGGGAATGGGAAGAAGCCTACGTCCTCGGCAGCAGCGCCGTTCTCGATAACTTGGTTGATAACCCAGTTGCCAAGCAGATACATGCCGAAGTTGCCCGATGCGACGTCCTTCTTCGATTGCTCCCAGTTCGTCGAGTTAACGTCTTTCTCAAGGAAGCCTTTTTCGTACAGTTCGCGCAGGATGCCCCATGATTTGCCGTATGCGTTGTCAAGCGTGTAAGGCGTATCCGTTTCAGCGCGTTTGTTCTGGTGAGCCGGGTCCTCGCCTACGATCGTAGTCACGTCATATACCCATGCATCAAGCGGCCATTTGTCCTTGAAGTTGGAAGCGAGCGGCACGATGCCTGCATCCTTCAGCTTCTGCGCAGCCGCAAGGAACTCGTCATACGTTTTTGGAATTGCCGTAATGCCGGCTTTCTCGAACGCTTTTTTGTTATAAACGATACCTACTGTAGAACCGCCGGAGGATACGCCGTACATTTTGTTTTCGAACGATTTCAAGTCTTTGAAATAGATCTCGTCGGAAAATTGAATGTCGTCAAGCGGAGCAAAGTAGTTCGACAGCTCGTTGTTCGGAATGGTTGGCGTGAATACGACGTCCGGGAAATCGCCGGAAGCGATACGGATCTTAAGCGTCTTGTCGTAGTCGAGGATCGCTTCGAACTTCAGGTCAACGCCCGGGTATTTCTCTTCGAATCGTTTCTCGTAATCAACATACTCCTTGTCAACCATGTCGGTACGGTTCGTTAGGAACAYAACCTCGCCGGTAATGTTGGGAGCAGCCTCCTCGCCCCCGCYGTTGCTCGGTTTGTTCGTTGCCGTGTTCTCGCTTGCCGGTGCGTTTGTCGCTTTGTTCGTTTCATTGTCCCCATTGTTTCCGCCACATGCAGCCAACGTTGTTAGCATAACAGCAGACACTAAAGCTAACGATGCAATTTTCTTCATTTCGTATTTCCCCCTGTTCATCGTTTGGTAACGCTTGCAAATTGAGTTTACCTCACTCGTAAGCGTTCGCAAATGGTTTAAAATGCGATTTATAGTCTTCAAATGACATCTTCATAAATTTCATTTCTAACTAACATTTATTTAATGTAATCGCTTTAAGTGCGATTTTAGCTTTCATATCGCATCGTTTATTGAAGAAAAAATAAAATTTACTCGTTTCGCGACTAAGGTATTGCCAAAACGCCTGTTTATCATGTTTACTTGTTATATAACAAACTAATTAATTATGATAACAAATCTACCTAACAGCAAAGCGAGGCGATTCTATGTCAACTTTATCCACTTTACCCTCCTACATCGGAGGAATGACCTGGGGTTGGACCGGCGTTCGCGGAACTTGGACTGGCGAGCAAGCCGATAAATCGATGGAGCTTATGGCCAGCCGCCTTAACGTGAACTGGACGGCCATCACGCTCGGGGCATTGCAAGATCATCCTCAAGCAACTGAAATCAAATATAAGGAAGCGCCGACTGTAACCGATGACGAGGTGCGCTCTGCCATTCGCAAGGCGAAGGAGCTTGGGCTTCAAGTTGTAATGAAGCCTGTCGTGAACTGTGCCAACGGCACTTGGCGCGCCCATATTAACTTCTTCGATGTCGACGTGCCCTGTGAACCGAAGTGGTCGGAATGGTTCGCCTCCTATACCGCATTTATCGTTCATTATGCAAGAATCGCCGAGGAGACGGGCTGCGAGATGCTCTGTATCGGCTGCGAGATGGTACAGACGGATCGCCGTGAGCAAGAATGGCGTAAGCTTATCGCCGAGGTTCGAGGCGTTTACTCCGGCATCATTACTTACAACTGCGATAAATATCAGGAAGCCAATGTGAAATGGTGGGATGCCGTCGACGTCATCTCTTCGAGCGGATACTATCCGATTGACAATTGGGAGGAGCAGCTTGATCGCATCGAACGTGTTGTGGCTGCTCATGATAAGCCATTTTTCTTCATGGAAGCGGGCTGTCCGAGCCGCGAGGGCTCGCCTTATATCCCGAACGATTGGGGACTTGCAGGGGCACCGAGCGAAGAAGCGCAGCGCAGCTTCTACGAAGCGATGTTCTCGGCTTGCGACAAGCGTGACTGGGTAGGCGGCTTCATGTTATGGGATTGGCCAGCAAAGCTTTATGAAGAAAGCGAAGCCGGTGCCAACGACGATTACTGCATGTACGGCAAGCAAGCGGAGAGCACTGTTCGTTCCTATTACACAGTCAAAACAAAGCAACCGGCGAAAGGGGCGGCAACTAAATGAGCGACTGGAAACAGCAATGGCTGCCTGCCATTGAGACGGAGCTGAAAGATAATATTCTCGGCTTCTGGATGAAGCATTCCATTGACGAAAAGAAAGGCGGCTTCTACGGCTACATCAGCCGCGAGCTTGAAGCGGATGCCTCGGCAGACAAAAGCTCGGTGCTCAATACTCGCATTTTATGGACATTCGCTTCCGCCTATCGCATTTACAAAGACGAGCAATATTTGCGAATAGCCGAGCGTGCATATGCCTACGTAACCGAGCATTTCATCGATCGCGAATACGGCGGCTTGTACTGGATGGTGGATGCGGAAGGTAGCCCGTCCCAGTCTAAGAAGCAGATTTACGGTCAAGCGTTCGCTATCTATGCGCTGACCGAATATTATCGCGCCACCGGGCACGAGCCGGCGCTCGCACAAGCCATCGAGCTCTTCTCTGTGCTGGAGAAGCACGGCTACGACACTATCCATAAAGGTTATGTCGAAGCGTTGTCCCGCGAATGGGAGCAAACCGATGATCTTTCCTTAAGCAACAAAGATTTGAACGAAAAAAAATCAATGAATACGCATCTGCATGTGCTGGAGGCGTACACGAATCTGTACCGCGTATGGAAGTCGGATGAGCTTAGCGCGAAGCTGAAGGAGCTAATCGAAGTCACGATCCAGCATATTATCGATGCCGACAGCGCGCACTTCCTGCTTTTCTTCGACGAGGAATGGAACAGCAAGTCCGAGCACGTCTCTTACGGGCATGACATCGAGGGCAGTTGGCTGCTCGTTGAAGCAGCCGAGGTGCTTGGCAACGAAGCTCTGCTGGCCGAGTCGAAAGCYATCGCGCTGCGCATGGCGGAAGCGACGCTGAATGAAGGCGTCGATAAAGACGGCGGGTTATGGAATGAAGCGGATGCTCACGGACTCATCGACGCAGACAAGGACTGGTGGCCGCAAGCCGAAGCCGTCGTCGGCTTCTATAATGCTTATCAGATGAGCGGCGACGAGAAGTACCGCGACGCTGCGCAGCGCTCTTGGCAATTCATCGAGAATTACATCGTCGACAAACAGTTCGGCGAGTGGCATTGGAGCGTAACCGAAGACGGCAAGCCGAGCGGCAATGTGCAGAAGGTAAGCGCCTGGAAGTGCCCTTACCACAATGGCAGAGCTTGCTTCGAGATGCTTGAGCGACTGCAGCACTAGACGGGTAGCCTTGGTTTCGTGATGAAGGTGAAATAACAGGATTTACTACCGTTAATTTCCTCTCATCGTTCGATCTAATCGAATTAACGGGATTTCCTCCCGTTAATTTCCTAATAGAAGCTTCAATTCGGCAAGTAGGCTCGAATTAGCGGGAGTTTTTCCAGTTATTCTTTAAATAGAGTAATATCGTTCGAAAATAGCTCCAGTTTTTCCCGTTAATCAGTACATCCCGACTAAAAAATTGGCAATTAATGAAACGGAGGCCATCCTAATGTTAAATTTTGAACAACGCAAGCAGCTTCTTACGGAGCGTTATGAATCTCTCGTCGGTCGCAAAAACAGTCCGATCGAGCTCGGCAACGGCATTTTCGAACGTTACGAGCACCCAGTTCTAACGGCTGAGCATGCACCGCTTCACTGGAAATACGACTTCAACCCGGAGACGAATCCGTATTTCATGGAACGTATCGGCGTTAACTGCGTCTTCAACCCAGGAGCAATCTTCTTGAACGGCAAGTTTTTCCTTGTCGCCCGCGTAGAAGGCAATGACCGCAAATCGTTTTTCGCGATTGCCGAGAGCGATAACGGCGTAGACGGCTTCCGTTTCTGGGATCATCCGATTCTGCTGCCGGAGACATCCAATCCGGACGTTAACGTCTACGACATGCGTCTCGTTCAGCATGAGGACGGCTGGATCTACGGCTTGTTCTGCACCGAGCGCAAAGACCCGGAAGCGCCAAGAGGCGACCTCTCCAGCGCCGTTGCGCAATGCGGCATCGCAAGAACGAAAGATTTGAAGACGTGGGAGCGCCTTGACGATCTGAAGACGGCTTCCAACCAACAGCGCAACGTTGTGCTGCACCCTGAGTTTGTCGACGGCAAATACGCGTTCTATACGCGTCCGCAAGACGGCTTCATCGATACGGGATCCGGCGGCGGCATCGGCTGGGGCTTGTCCGACACGATCGAGAATGCCGTTATCGATCGCGAGATCATTATCGACGAGCGCCACTACCATACGATCAAGGAAGTGAAGAACGGCCAAGGACCCGCTCCGATCAAAACGGACAAAGGCTGGCTTCATATCGCTCATGGCGTTCGCAACACGGCTGCCGGCCTTCGTTATGTCATTTACGCGTTCCTATCCGAGCTTAACGATCCTAGCAAAGTGACGCACCGCCCAGGCGGTCATCTAATTGCGCCGGAAGGCATCGAGCGCGTAGGCGACGTATCCAACGTAACGTTCTGCAACGGCGTTATCGCGCAAGAGAACGGCGATGTGTTCATCTACTACGCATCCTCCGATACGCGCTGCCATGTCGCTGCGACAACTGTTGATCGTCTGCTAGACTATGTGATCAACACGCCGGAAGATCCGCTCCGCTCGTACGCATGCGTGGAGCAGCGTATCGAGCTCATTGACCGCAACTTGCAACTGGCATCGAAGTAATACGGTTTAACATAACGAAACGAGCCTATCCTCGCTTTTATTAGCAGGATAGGCTCTTCCTTTTATCAGCATAAAATCCCCCTCCGCCTCCGCCCCTAGATGTAGACCGCTCTATTCCATAGGCCGATTGTCAATCGATTCCATATACGAAATAATAGAGAAAATAACATATATGTAATCCATTATTCATCAGCTACATTCACGGTTGGAGGAGGAAACGTATTGACCACCCAAGAGCAAGCTACAGAGTTAGATAAGCCTATATTGGTAGTACTTAAAATGCTGCGCTGGGCCAAAGCCTACTGGCTCGCCTACTTAGGCATCATTGCCATCGTTCTAGTTGCATCGTTGCTACCTGTCGGCTGGGCCGAAGCGATGCGCCTATTGTTCGACGCGACTTCGCAGCTCAATATGGACGGCTTGCTGCAAGCCTCGATTTGGTTCGGCTCCCTGTTCGTTATCGAGGTTGCCGTCTCATTCCTGCAAGCGCTGCTCAATCAGCGGCTAAGCAATCGTACCACGCTCGATATGCAGCGAGGACTGCTTGGCGGGCTTTTTACAATGAAGCTCTCTCGTTATATGAAATGGCATACGGGCGATAAGCTTCAGCGGCTCAATAGCTCCGCACCGACCGCGCAGGAGGGAATCAATAAACGTATCCCCGAGCTCATTCACAACGTCCTTTCAATTTTGTTCCTATTCGTCTACTTAACGATTCTGTCTTGGGAGCTGATGGCCGGAGCGATCGTCGTCGCCTTGCTGCTTCCGCTGCTMAGCAATATGCTTGCGAAGCCGATACGCAGATGGCAGGACAAGACGAACGAGGGGCATGGCGAGCGCGACGCTATGCTGCTCGATCAATTGCAAGGCGCTGAGGTTGTCCGCAGCTATGGACTTCGCCCTTCCTTCAACAAAGCGTGGAGAGACAAGGTCGAGACGACAAGGCATCGTTGGCTGCGAACCGAGCTGCTGCGCGCTGTGAACGGCTGGGCTGTGTTTATCGGTTTTTGGCTTGGCCAAGTGTATATATTCAGCATGGGAGCTTCGATGGTCGTTAATGGGAGCCTCGCCGTCGGCGCCATAGCCGCTTTCATGTTGTCGTATGAACGGCTCGTTTTCCCTCTTGCGCATCTTATTCAGACTTGGTCCTCCGTCTCGGACTCCGTCGCACATGCAAAGCGAGTCTATGAGATGATCGATCCTGCCGAGGCAGAAGCTGCAACCGTTATGGATGCCGCCTTGCCTCAGCAGGGCGATATCGTCTTGGATCAAGTCACATTCGCCTACAACGATCAAGACATTGTCCTTAATCAACTCTCGCTCACCATTCGGCAAGGTCAGGTTACTGCCATTGTCGGTCCTAGCGGGAGCGGCAAGAGTTCTCTCATTAAGCTCATTCTCGGTCTTCATTCCCCTTCTTCGGGAACGATTCGATATGGTGCACATGACCTGAACGAACGCAACGCTGAGTCGTGGAGACGGCTAACCGCCTATGTCCCTCAGGACGCCGCGCTATTCGATGCAACAGTCATGGATAATATCCGCATCGGCCGACTGGACGCTACGGATGAAGAGATTGCCGAGGCGGCTCACTACGCAAACGCCCATCCTTTTATAGAGGCGCAGCCTGAGGGGTATGCAACCCGTCTTGGAGAGAGAGGACAGCGATTATCCGGAGGCGAGCGGCAACGTTTGGCACTGGCAAGAGCGTATTTGCGCAATCCTCGTATTTTGCTGCTGGATGAGCCTACCTCGGCATTGGACGGCATTAACGAGCGTCTCATGCAGGATGCGCTTCAAAGCGTAATGCAAGGAAGAACCGTACTCGTAGCGGCACATCGGCTATCAACCGTTGAGGACGCGGATTGTATCGTTTATATGGAAAATGGCAGCATCATAGAGAGCGGGACGCATGCCGGGTTGCTGCAGTTAGGCGGCAAGTACGCTGCGCTTGTCAAAGCGGGCGACTGGTCCGACCTGCGAGAGGAGAGTATGGCCCGATGAATTCACCAATCCCATTACGTACAACACCAACGCTCAGGCAGCTTATTGCTTTGCTGTGGTCGAAGCTGGGCAAAGGGAAAGTTCCTTTTACAGCGTCGGTCATCTTAACCCTCGGCGAAACGGTTGTCATGCTGCTCGTTCCACTGCTGATGGAAATATACTATAACCGACTAGAGCTAGGACAGTTAACCTATATTAACAATCTAATGATCATTTCTACCATTATCGTGATCGTCCTTCTCGGTCTCACTATTCTTGGATTCTACTATAAGCAAAATAGTATGAGCGCACTTCAACGCGACGTTAGTCTAGAGCTCGCCGACGAAGCGCAACGGCTGCCGCTGCAAGACGCCTCGGCATCGCACTCCGCCGACCTGGCCCAGCGGATATGGGCCGATGGAGACCGAACAAGCTGGATTCTCTCCACCTTGTTCCACGGCATCGGCAGCCAAGCGATTATGCTTGTGCTCGCCGCCATCTATATGCTGTGGCTGCAATGGGAGATTGCTTTGGCACTGTTCATCCTTATGCCGATTGGCATTGTTGGCAGCCACTTGCTTCGCAGAAGGCTCGGCGTCATCGGCCTTGCCGTAGCGGAGCAGGAAGCTGCCGTGCGGCAATGCCAGCAGGATGCGCTGCAAGGCATGGAGACACTGCGCGCCTTCGGCGCCGAAGGCTGGATGATGGACCGCTTCGTGGAGGAACGCCATAAGTTGAACAGGCTGTATATGCAGCGCATGTGGTGGAACGAGCTTGTGAACGGACTCACCGTCTCGCTCTCCCTTCTTCTCACCTGGGGTTCTGTACTCGCAGTCGCTTGGCTAGCCGTACAAGGAAAGCTTCAGATCGGCGCGTTGATGGCCTTCTTCGTGCTCGTCTGGAGGATCTACAATCCGCTCGTCAATATCGGCAGAATGTGGGGCGAGGTACAGCAGAACTTAGGGCAGACAGCACGTATATCCGCCCTTTGGGGGGCGAAGAAAGAGCCTAGCCATGCCGTCGATAGCTTCAGCGGCAAGCAGCAGCATGACATACGCTGGAGCAACGTATCGTTTCGTTACGATGAGCATGCAGGCGTTCATACCGATCAACAAACAACCGATTCAAACACCAATGCCGACATGTCCGCAGCCGGTCAACCTTTGCTGCAGCGCTTCAACCTGGAGCTGCGTCCCGGTTCATTCACCGCTATCGTTGGACCAAGCGGGTCCGGCAAGTCAACAGCTGCCAAGCTTGGCGCGGGGCTGTTATTTCCCGACGAGGGTGAAGTATCCATTTGCGGTGCGAATTCAAGCCACCATGCGGAATTCGCAAGGCAATTCGTCGCTTATGTTCCCCAATCCCCGTATCTGTTCGCGGGTACGATCCGCGATAATTTGCTCGTCGGCAAGCCGAATGCTTCAGATTCCGATCTCGTTGATGCAGCCGTTGCCGCAGCCGCTCATGATTTCATCATGGCTCTGCCGGACGGCTACGATACGCCATTGAAGGAGCATGGCAGTTCTTTAAGCGGCGGACAGAAGCAGCGGCTGGCCATCGCCCGCGCCATGCTCTCAGCGCGGCCCATCTGGATCTTTGACGAGGCCACCTCGGCGCTCGACACCGATACGGAGCGCTACGTGATGGACAGTGTTCGCAAACGCACACTGCTGCAGGGAAGCACGCTGCTCGTCATCGCCCACCGGCTGACGACCGTGCAGGACGCAGACTCCATTATCGTCATGGAGAACGGCTTAATCACCGAGCAAGGCGACCACGAGCAATTGCTGATGCTCACAGACGGCACCTATCGCAAGCTATGGAATAAAACTTAACGAGCTTAATCGGACTGGGAGGGATCAGCTCTATTAGCTGCTCCGTCCCGTTTCTTAACGGTCCGTTGATGCCCACCCCAGCTTCACCCCCGCTTCGCTCCATAGCAACCTAAATGCCCCCCTCAACCTTTCGCTGCACTTTATGCAACTGATCATCCTCTACACGGCGCTTCTACAAGTCCTCGTTGCACATTGTGCAACGAGCCCTCCAATATGGAATTATGAAAGTTCTCCCATTCACGCCAATTTACAGCTACTCGTCCCCTCCCCCTGCCGAACGTACTAAAAATCGGTCCCCCTCCCGAAAGGTATAAAGGATGAAATACAGGATGAATACGATCATGGGGGAACAGGGATGGAGACAGTAAAGAAAAAAACATACACAAGAAAAAAGGTCATTAACATCGTAACCGTTTTGTTTTTGGTTATCTTTATGATGGCTGTAGCCGCATGGGTAGCTTTCCGGCTGCTCGTCGGCGCTCAGGATATTGGTCAGTTGGAGACTCCTCTTCCGGCTGCGACCATCGTTTATGACAAGGACGGCAAGGAAGCGAGCCGAATATCGTTTAATAAAATAGAGGAAATAGATTACGCAAGTATTCCTGCCCATCTCGTCCATGCGGTTATTGCCATCGAAGACAAGCGGTTTCTAACGCATGACGGCATGGACGTGCGGGCAATCGGACGCGCTTTTTGGACGAATGTATCAGCGGGCGGTACGATGCAAGGCGGGAGCACGATTACGCAGCAGCTTGCGAAAAATGTATTTTTGTCTCAAGAGCGAACATGGTCGCGGAAATGGAACGAAGTGCTTTTGGCCAAAAAAATCGAGGAAAACTACAGCAAGGAACGTATCATGGAAATGTATCTGAACCAAATTTATTACGGAGAAGGAGCCTGGGGAATTAAACGGGCGGCATACACCTATTTCGGCAAAGAGGCCGATCAGTTGACCGTCGCCGAGGCAGCTTTGCTGGCCGGTCTTATTAAAGCGCCTTCGGCACTTACACCGTATAAACATTTAGAGAAAGCCACGGAGCGGCGGAACCTTGTTCTGGAACAGATGAAGGAGCAAGCTTTCATCGACGCCAACACTTACAATGAAGCGGTCAAGGAGCCGGTTACATTATTAAGCGCTAAGCCTAACCGCGTCGACGATATCCGGTTTCCATATTACGTGGATCAAATGATTCGTGAAGCAATGACGCAGTACGGCTTATCGGAAAATGAAGTGCTCCTCGGCGGGCTTCGTATCTACACCGAGTTGGATCAAGACATGCAGCAAGCAGCCGAGCAAGTGTATGCGGAGGAGTCGTTGTTCCCGCAAAGCACGGAAGATCAATTGATCCAGAGCGGCGCATCTTTGATTGACCCGAGAACAGGCGGAATTAGAGCGCTCATAGGCGGCAGAGGCGATCAACCGTTCCGCGGCTTTAACCGCGCTTCGCAGCTTAAGCGCCAGCCTGGCTCTACGATCAAGCCGATCGCCGTCTATACGCCGGCATTGGAAGCGGGCTATCGTCCGATGGATACAATCGTTGACGAGCCGATCAATATTGGAGGTTATGAACCGCAAAATGCCGGCGGGGGCTATCACGGGAACGTTACGCTGTACGAAGCGCTCATTAACTCTTATAACATCCCAGCTGTTAAGCTGTTGAACGAGCTCGGCATTGACAAAGGTCTGGATGCGGCCGGTCGCTTCGGCATCCCATTGACCCCGGAGGATCGAACGCTCGGTCTTGCGCTTGGYGGTCTGCATGAAGGCGTATCTCCGATGCAAATGGCGGAAGCGTTCGGCGTATTCGCTAATGATGGCGTGAAGATGCAGGCACATTCGATAACGCGTATCGAATCCGCAGACGGCGTTCTGCTAGCCGAGGCTGCTAAGCCGGAAGGCACGCAGGTAACGGAGCCCGGAATTGCTCGGACGATAACCGCCATGCTCGAAGGTGTCATTCAAGAGGGAACAGGCACCGCCGCTGCATTGCAGGGACGCCCGGTTGCCGGCAAATCGGGTACGACCCAAATGTCGGGAGCAACCGAGCAAGGGGCCAAGGATAACTGGTTCGTCGGTTATACGCCGCAACTTGTAGGGGCTGTGTGGTTAGGCTACGACCATAGCGACAGTACGCATTATTTAACGACAACTTCGAAGGCGGCGGCTGCCGTATTCCAAGCTTTAATGGAGCAAGCGCTCAAGGATGAGCCTGTGCTGGCCTTTCCGCCCGCGCCTTCCGATATGTGGGGCAAGAAACAGAAGGAAGAGAAAAAGGAGTCTAATTCGGACAAACCAACCAAAAATAAAGAAAAGAATAAAGAGAAACGAGATAGGAACAAGGAAAATAAAGACGACAATAAAAAATCAGACAAAAACGATAAGCAGAAGAAAAAAGAGCGTGAGCGTGAACGAGACCGCGATCGCTAAGCTCGTAACGGCATTTCGTCGAACTAAAAAGAGTAAATGGTGAAAAGGTCTGCGTATAGCGGCATTTCATCAAACTATTCAGCCGATTTTTGGCTATATTGCCAAAACCGCTTTATTAGTGGCCCTAAATCAATCTAAATGAAGCAGTTATTGCGCAAATCCTACATTACTTGCCCAAAATGCCTTTATAGCGCCGTATGCAAAAAACAGTGTTGGCCGAAGTAGCTGCTTCATAGCCAACACTGTTTTTCCGTGCAGCAGCTACAACAACTACTGCTGCTTCACTCCGCTCTTCACATGCGCAGTCGAATCGCGATACAGCAGCTCGCTCGAGAGCAATATTTTCTCGATCGGCGCTCCCTTCTTCACGATTCGTTCCATCAATCGCTCGACCGCGCGCCTTCCGAGCGCCTCCTTCGGCACATGCACGGTCGTCAGCGCCGGTTCCATCCGATAAGAGTCTTCGATATTATCGAAGCCTGTAACGGAGATGTCGTTAGGCACGGATATGCCAAGCTCCTGCAGGGCCTTGACCGCGCCGATGGCGATCATATCATTGGCGCATATGAGCGCGGATGGAAGCTTGCGAAGCTTCTTGCGCTTCATGGCCCACTGCTTAATCTGCTCCTCGAACGCCTCATGCTCATATCCTTCAACTCTTAGCAAATAATCATCGCGCTGCTGCTCGGCGCCCTCCTGCTCCTCAATCGCATTGCGGAAGCCCAGGAAACGGTCCTGGAAGCTGCGCGAATATCGGATATCGCCTACGAAACAGAGCTGCCTATGGCCGATGCCGATTAGATTCTTCGTCAGGCGGTACATGCTCTCGAAGTTGTTGGCGAATACCGCATCGCTTGGAATAAGCATATCCTCATGATCGACCAGCACCATCGGCAAGCCGATTCGATGCACCTCAAGGAGCAGCGACGTCGAGATTTCACCTACGCCGACCAGTCCTAGAATACCGTTCGGGTTCAGAAAATGAAGGAAATGCTCGACGCTTTGCTCCGATACGATCACCATGCCGAGGCGATCCTCTTCCAAGCAGGTAGAGATACCGTCGAGGATCCGCCCCCAATAAAGCGACTCCTTCGTCTGAAAGCGGATATTCGGCATAAGGACGAGCACCGATTGTTTGCCAGAAGCCGGCACCTTAGGCAGCTGCTCCAAGTTCATCGACTTCACGTATGCATTCTTTTGGGCAAAATACCCGAGCTGGGATGCAGCACTGATCACCCGCTCCTTCGTGGCGTCGCTAACGCCCCCCTTGCCCGAAAGCGCTTTGGATACGACAAACTTTGATACGCCTAAGTGATCGGCGATTTGCTGCATAGTTACCTTCTTTGACATCGGTTATGCTCCACCTAACTTTTTGATATGTTGCGCGCTTCTTTCCAGCGCTTGTTGTACTCGTCGAATGCCGATTGCAGGCTAGGAGCCGCAATCCATTCCTGAATGTAATCGCCGGACCAGAACGTCATCTGAGCGGCGGAGGCAATTTCGAGCAGAGTATCATTCGGGACGCTCTTCTCCAAGAACTCGATGTTGAACGACAGGAACTCCTTGAATTGCGGCAGCATCGGATCCTTCGAATTATCGACGGGCAAGAAGCCGGAATCGTCCACGTATCCTGATTCATGAACGAAATAATCGACCCAAGCCTCGGCCAGCTCCTTGTTCGCGCTGAACTTGCTGACGCCTACGAACCAGTCGGGACTTAGCGGTGCGAACCGCTTCTCGCTATTGTCGTAAGGGAATGGGAATAACCCGATGTCCTCCGCATCCGCGCCGGCAGCGATGACCTGATTAATGACCCAATTACCCATCAGATACATGCCCGCATGGCCCTCGGCAAGCTCGCGCTTGGAAGCTTCCCACTGGTTGGACAGCAGCTGCTCCTCGACATACCCTTTATCTATAAGCGTCTTAACGATCGTAATCGCTTGACCCCAAGCATTGTCGATCGTCCACGGCTCATCGGTCAATACCATTTCGTTCAAATACTCCGGGTTGCCCGTCATGTAGCTGACGAGATCCTCCCCCCATGTCATGAGCGGCCACTGCGCGCCATAGTTCAGGAAGACGGGCACGACGCCAGCTTGCTTCAGCTTCTCGCATGCCGCATAGAACTCATCCAGCGTCGTTGGTACTTTCGAAATGCCTGCCAGCTTGAACGCTTCTTTGTTGTAGACGATTCCTGACGTCGATGCGCCAGTCGCAATGCCGTACCGCTGGCCGCTATAGGCCTTGAAATCGGCGAACCGTACATTCTCGAACAAATCCATGCTGAGCGGTTCAAAATAATCAGGCAGCGCCTCATTCTTAATGCTGTTCGGCACTAGCAGCACGTCGCCGATCGTCCGCGTCGACAGCCTGACCATAATGTCGCTGGCATAATTGGTAATGCCTTCGAACTTGACCGTGACACCCGGATGCAGCTTGGCGAAGTCATCGGCATATTGCTGGAATACGCCGTTCTCGATCAAATCGACGCGATTGGTCAGCACCTGAAGAGTAACGGGCTCCGTCTCTGTCTTCGACTTGTCGGTTGGGGCAATATTGTCCGGATTGCCGGATGTGCCTTGCCCGCATCCTGTAATGAATACGCCTAATAATATTGAGATAACGAACAGAAGAGCGTATTTATTCATTCCGCTTCTCTCCCAGGTTCAAATGGAAGCTGCAGCACGACTTCCGTACCGTGCCCTAGCTGGCTGTACACTTTCAGTCCATAGCTGATGCCGTAATGGAGCTTAATTCGTTCATTCACGTTCTTGAGTCCGATGCCTCCGGACGTGCGTATAGACACGACCTCATCGCCGCCTGCGAGCGAACGGTTAAGCCGCTCGAGCGTATCGTCATCCATGCCGACGCCGTCGTCCTTAATGTGGACAAGCATCCCCTGCATCGTCACCTCAACATGCAGAGCAATCGTCATGAGCGGCTTGGAGTCGTCCATGCCATGATAGATCGCATTTTCCACGATAGGCTGCAGCACAAGCTTAATGATCGGATATTGCTCCAATGGCTTATCCAAGCCGCATTCGAGGACGAACCGGTTCGGATATCGGTAATTCAGCAGCTCTACGTAGTTCCGAACATGGCCGAATTCTCTCGACAGCGTCACCTCTTCATGCAGATCGCTTATGCTGTAGCGGAGCAGCTTGCCTAATATGGATATCATATCAGCGGCCACCTGATCGTCGTTCAGCTCTGCAGCCATTCGGATCGATTCCAAACTATTGTACATAAAATGCGGATTGATCTGGCTCTGCAGCGCTTGAAGCTCCGCTTCCTTCTTCTTCGTCTCCATCTCGTAGATATCGCTAATGAGTTGACTGATGCGCACGATCATCCGATTGAACTGATTGCCGAGCTGACCGACCTCATCGCGCGACTTAACCGGAAACTGAACGTCGAAGTCTCCTTCCTGCACCGTCTTCATAAGCCTCATCATCTTGCGCAGCGGGTTCGTAAGCGCGAAGGAAAAGAATGTCGAGATGAGCAGCGCCACCAGAATGGTAATGAAGGTAGCGATCCAGGTCACGTTGCGAATGACGACCGCATCCTTCGTCAGCTCGCTGACCGGTATGGAGGTCATCACTTTCCAGCTTGTATTGGGGGATGTTGTATAAATGTTAAGACGCTTGACGCCTTCTTGCTCATCGTAAAAGCTGCCCTTGGCTCCGACCGCTTGCAGGACGGCAGGGTCGTCCTTAATGTTGGTCGAAATGCGCTGCCGGTCGCTATCGTAGATAACGTTGCCGCTCTCATCGATAATAAGCGACTGGCCATTGGTCACCTTGTCCAGCTCGATGATTTGGTCCTCGATTACGCTAATATTGGCGTCAACCGCAATGACCCCGATCGGCTTAAGCGACTTGTCGATAACCTTGCGGACAACCGAGAACGCATATTTCTCGCTTTGCAGATTGCTCGTATACTTCTGCGTGCTGAACAGCATCGCCTCTCCTCCCGATGCCTCAACCGCTTCGCGCCAGTAGTCGTAGCTCTCCTTGACGTTAGACCGGATGCCACCCGCCGCCGCTTGGAAATAGCTATTGCCGAACTGATCGAAAATATATACTGAGTTTGCGCCGCGCTTAATCGTATTAATGAAAGAAATATTGCTTTCGATACCCCGCTGAATGGATAGCAACGTATTGAAATCCTCAGGAATCGATTTGCCGCTTTCTCCAGCCGCCTGCTTGCGCTGCTCGTAATAGCTGTTTGAGCGTATCAAATTTTGCTTTATATCGTCCTGATAGGCCGGGATTGAAGTGATGCGTATCATATCCTCAATGTAGTCGTCGACCCGCACCATCATGTTTTCGAGCATTTTCGTCGAGTATACAATCGTCTTCTGCTCGATCGACAGCGAATAATTCGTATAAGAGATATAGCCAATGAAGGCTAAAGGCAGCGTAACAACGAGCAGAAAGACGACTATCAGCTTGCGCTCCATTCTCATATCGCCAAAAATCGACCCGACGCGCCAGAAGCGCCTGTTCAGCCTCATTGCTCGATTCCCCCGTTGCTTTGCTTAGATGTTAAGTTAGATGGCCGGCATTACGTTTCCGCCGTTCACAGGGATGTATGCGCCTGTTATGAAGCTCGCCATATCGGATGCCAAGAACGCAACCGCATTGGCGATTTCCTGATCCGTTCCTCTACGCTTGAGCGGCACCGTCTGTTCATAGCTCTCGCTATGCTCCGTATGATTCTCCCGGTCGCGGTCGCTGATCGTCCAGCCCGGCGCGATCTGATTGACCGTAATCTGGTGCTCCCCGACTTCCTTCGCAAGCACGCGGTAGATACCGTCCATGCCGCGCTTGCCAGCCGTATAGGCCGACTGCCCTGCGAAGTTCTGCATCGCACACTCGGTGTTGATTCCGATCATGCGGCCTTGCTTGCGCTCGATCATTGCCGGCACGAACGCCTTAGCCAAATAAACGCTTTGCATGACGCATGATTCGAACTGGCTGACGTAATCAGCCGTTGCCTGCTTCAGAATGCTCGTCCACTCGTATTGAATGACGGCGTTTGCGACTACGATATCGACATGCCAGCCCTGCCCGTCCAAATAGTCCTTCATATCGCCCATTTGCTTCTCGCTCGTCACGTCAGCCTTTACGATGAGCGCCTGCACGCCAATTTCCGACATTTCCCTTTGAAGCTCTTTTGCCTTTATCTCGTTACTGTTATAATGAAGAACAATGTTAGCTCCGCATTTGGCAAGCGTTCTAGCCATCACGCGTCCCAGATCGCCGGTCGCTCCTGTTATTAATGCGGTTTTGTTTGTGAGATCAAGCTTCATATCGTACGGACACCGTCCCTTTATTAGTTAGTAAGTAATTTGTTATATATTTTATTATTAGTTATGCTATCAAAAAGTCAATGTTTTTATGTTCTAATCTCACTCTTTCTGTTCCCCTCGCGTTTCCTTACATCCATCGAGGATCGATCTACCGAAACTCAAACGCCCTATTACCGACAAATATATCATTTTTTTGGAGGAATTCCATTGAAAATCGAACTGTCCGAAGAGCATCTGCCTATCTTCGAGGCAATCTCCAGCAATGTTCGGATTCAAATCGTCCATTTGCTTTCTAAGAAATCGATGAATATCCGCGAGCTTGCCGAAGCGCTTGGACTAAGCAGCGCCATTATGACGATGCATGTCAAGAAGCTCGAGAAAGCGAACATCATTAAGTCCGAAATGACGCCCGGCAAAGGCGGCGCGGCGCAGAAAGTATGCTCGCTTGCGATGGACGGCCTGGAGATTGAATTTCCGCATAAGGAGGTCATTCCCCGCGAATCGAGAAGGAGCGAGGTATCCATCGGTCACTACACCGATATCAATATCGTTCCTACCTGCGGCATCTGCACGCCGGAGAAAGTAATCGGCTTGTTCGACGACCCGCGATATTTCCTCGATCCCGAGCGGGTCCATGCCAAAATATTATGGTTCACGCAAGGTTATATCGAATACAAGCTGCCGAACTTTCTACTCCACAGCGAGCAGCCGGAAGAGCTTGAAATATCGATGGAAATATCGTCGGAAGCACCCTTTACGAACCGGAACTGGCCGTCCGATATTACATTCATATTCAATGACGTGAATGTAGGCATGTGGACAAGCCCCTCGGACTTCGGCGGCAAAGGCAAGCTTAACCCGTCTTGGTGGTTCGAAGAGGTCAACCAGTACGGACTGCTTAAGCGGCTCTTCATCCGGCGAGACGGCACTTATATGGACGGGGTCAAGCTGTCGAACGTGACGATCAACGACATCGATATCCGCAGCAAAAACTGGACGTTCCAAATTGCCGTGCTGGAGGACGCCAACCATATCGGCGGCGTCACGCTGTTCGGCGACGGATTCGGCAATTACAGCCAAGACATCGTCTTCAAGCTTTTTTATACGAAGCTTACCCCAGAGGATCAGCCCCAGCAGCCGCTTGCTGATAACGAATAAATGCAACAATGGCAGTCAAGAGTCTCGAACACGAGCTCCTGACTGCCATTGTTTTCGCTTAGGATTATTCCTTTTCCTTCGCTTCCGGCGGCAGAAGGACGATACGTCCTTCTCCCAACTCCAGACGCAGCTTATTCGAGTTTTTGACGCCGATCGATTCCAGGTAGCCCGCAGGCACCTGCAACCTTCCAGCCTTGTCAAGAATCGCATACTCGACATGCGTTTCTTCTGCTTCAGCCTCTTCGAGCTCAGCAAGCTCTTCCGCGTATGAGCGTCTCCGCAGCATTTCGGACGAGATTTTACCATCTCTTATCGCCGCTACGCGGTCAACCTTCTTCGCCAGCTCCGGATCATGCGTGACGATTACGATCGTAATGCCGATCGTCCGATTGAGCTCGCGGAACAGATCAAGGATTTGGTTCGACATCTTGGAATCCACCGATCCGGTAGGCTCATCGGCAAGCAGCAGCTTCGGATGGTTAGCCAGCGCGATTGCAATGGCAACCCGCTGCTGTTCACCTCCGGAGAGCTGATACAGCTTATTGTTGGCGCGGTGGCTTAAGCCTACCGCGTCGAGCAGCTCCTTCGCCCGCCAGCGCTTGCGCGCACCCGTAAGCAGGATCGGCAGTTCCACGTTCTCCTGCGCCGTTAAGTACGGAATGAGGTTTCGAGCGTTGTTCTGCCAGACGAAGCCGACGCTCTCCCGCTTGTATTTGACGAAATCCTTCTCCTTGAACTTCAACATGTCTTTGCCGTCGACCATCAGCTTGCCGGCGGTTGGGCGGTCTAGACCGCCCAGCATATTAAGCAGCGTCGACTTGCCGCTGCCGCTGTTGCCGATAATCGCCATCAGCTCGCCGCTCTCGACGTGCAGATCAAGCCCTTGCAGCGCGAACACTTCCAAATCGGCCGCTTTGTATATTTTCACTAGTCCCTCGCAATGAATCACTCGTTAGTCCTCCCCTAGCTTGATCGCTTGATGAATACGCAGACGGGACAGCATATAGGCTAGAATAACGAGGCCTACTAGGAGCATGATGCCGACCAGCGTATAAATACGAACCAAGTCCGAAGCTTCGAACATCACTTTGAAAGGCGGAACGAGACTGCTCGGATTGAACGCGATTTGGAAATTCGGCACATACAGCTTGCTCGCCAAGTTGCCGATGCCAATGCCGATAAGTACGGCTACGCCAGACGTGAACAGCTGCTCCACGGCCAGCATCGTAATAAGCTGGCGAAGCGATAATCCAATCGCTCGCAGAATACCGTTCTGCAGCGTGCGGCCGCGCAAGGAAAGCACCCAATACAACAGGAAGCCGATGAAGCTGACGAGAATCGAGAGCACGAAGCCGAGCGTCAATACACCGTTAAGGGCCATTAGGAACGGATCGTTTTTGGCCGTTGCCAGCTCCTCGCGCGTGTTGACGATTTTCGTAATCGACATTTTCTGTTCAGTAATTCCTTCATAGAATTCGGCGGTCGGCGTTGCCGTATCGAGCTTGATCCACACATCGTAAGGCTCAAGCGCTAGCTGCACCTGAATTCTAGGCAGATGGCCGACGATAAGCATCGGACCGTTGGTAAACGACTCTTCCTTGCTGGCGTCGACGCTGCCGACCGGCGGGTTCGGGTTGAACGTCGGGAAGTATTCGATAATGCCGTACACCTTGAACGGCTGCTGCGGCACATCCTCCCAGCCTACCCAGATCGTGTCGCCTGCCTTCACATTCTTCTGCTTCGCCAGAGTACTTGAGATAAGGACCGCCGTAGGATCAGCGGCAATCAGATTTAAGTAATCATTCAACGGATAGTCCAGCAAGCTGTCTCTGAACCAAGTCGTATTGCCAAAGTCGAACGTATCGATGCCCATCAGCTTCGCTACGCCCGATTGATCGTTGACGGAGAAAGCAGCTTCGTTCTTCGTGAACACTTTGGCTGCGTGCTCAACGCCCGGAAGCTTCGTGAATGGATCGAATGAAGGCTCTAAGTAATGAATGACCGGATCCGTTACCGTTGCCGCCGCACCGCCCGAAGGTGCGCCAGGCGGTGGCGGTGGCGGCGCATCGTTGATCCACTGCTGGGTAAGCACCATCTCCGCCCCATTGCCGTATTGAATGCGGTCTTCCGTATTATTGTTGATCGTTCTTGCCGCCGAAGCGCTGAACACGCCCGTTGCAATCGTCATAATAAGGAAGATCATTAGAAATTGATACTGGCTGCTTGAGCGCCCGACCTGAATGAGCGTCGCGTAGACCGAAGGCGGCCACCACTTCTTCCCGATCCAATAAACAAGCCGCAGTACCCATGGGTACAGTCGAAGCAGCAGCAAGCCGCCGCCCATGATGAATAAGGCAGGAACGACGAATTGCAGCGGATCGATCGTCAGATCGCTAGCATTCAGACCAAGGCTTTGAAGATCGGCAAGCCTTTTCTTGAACGTATTAAGTCCATACAGCGCCAATGCGATGGCAATGACGTCAAGAAAGATTTTGTGCCATAGCGGCGACTTCGTCAGCCTTGCCATCTGCTGCTTGTGACCGACAATCGTTACTCTTGTCGCAAGAATAATCGGGATGAGCATAATGACGAAGCATGCCCCTGCCGCGATCGCGCCGTATTGGTAAGCCTCATTCGTTACCCGAACAGGCAGTCTTACCCGCTGCACGAATTCCAAAAATCCGCTTGATGCGCCCAGCACCTCTGTGAGCACCATGCCCAGCCACGGCCCAAGGCCAAATGCAATCCCGCTTAGCAGCAAGCCCTCCACGGCATAGGAGGTAACGACCTGCCATCTTGCCGCGCCACGGCTGCGCAATACGGCAATTTCATTTTTTTGACGATCTGCAATCAGGTTCGAAACCATGAACATATAGAAACCAAGCATAATGAGTACCGGAACGTTAAGCGACCACATAAGCGTACGCAACTGTTCGGCTCTCTCCATATAGGTCGCGATCGCTTCAAGCGCCCTTGATTCGGATACCATTTGGTACATCGTCACGTTCTTGAGCATCGTATCGCGAATCATGTTGCTCGTCGCAATGAAGTCATTCACATGCTGGAGCTCCATCTTCGAGTAATCGACGACTATGAACCAGCCTGCTCCTGCTATTGGGATAATGTTGTCCTTCAACATCTGTTGGTAAGCGAACTGATCATTGATGACGAAGCTGTTCGTCAAGTCGCTTAAGTCGGTATCTCTGAAGTAAGCATCGTCATCCGCAAGCTTCTCGAACGTGCCTACGACCTTCAGCTTGATCGGCGCCGTTATTTTGTCGTCTTCAATAATGAAGATCGAATCAATGACGGTCTTATACTGAATGAGCGCTCTCTCCGTCAACAGCACCTCGTACACGCCGTCAACCGGCTGCGCCGAAGGCATACGCCCGTCCGAAATCTTGATGTGTTTCTCAAAGTCGGTGAAGGAGCGAAGCGCCACGCTCTTCACGTTACGCTTCGTATCCGGCTCGGGATCGTTCTGAGGCCGGATCTTGAACGACTTCGATTGCAGGTCGGTGACAACTTCCTGAATAGGAAGCTGGAAGCCCGGAGCTCCTTCCTCCTTAATAAACTTGCTGACGCGGTTGTAAATTTGATTCATCTTCTCAGGCGTTTCTTTCGTGAAAAACAACTTGGAATAATGAGTCCCGGGATAAGTGCCCGTCTTCGTCTGCATCGTCTCCAGGTCCTTGACGAGCATGCGGGACAGAATCGCTTCCGAATAGATCGGCATGCTGCTGACCAGGGCGACGGACATTAACAAGCCGATGAATAAGCTTGCGACGAGCCACTTGTTCTGGACCATCTTGCGTAATATCATGACAAACAAAGCCACTCGAAAACCTCCCACAAAAACAAGCGTTCACGGGCTAACGCCGTGTTACATCGGCAAAGCCGTCTCTCACCTTACATTCTTCGTCACAGCAAGTTACTGCAATACAACGATAGTCCCTTCTTCAAGACCTTTCGTAATTTCGATCTCTGTCGATCCCTTAATGCCTGTCTCGACGTMGATCTCACGTACTTTATTGTCCTCGTCCAGCGTCCGGACGAACGTTCTTCCTAAGAAGTTGCGCAAGCCGCTGCGCGGAATCTTCAATATATCCTCGCGGTGCTGCAGGATGATCTTCACGTCCGTTAATGAGCCGATCTTAGCGCCTTCCGGCAATGTTGGCATTTTGATATACACGGTCTTGGCATACCGCTCCAGCAACTGAGGATTGAGCGTCTCCGGCGCAGATGAAGGCGTTTGCACGACTTCCGCGTCAATGGTCTGCGAACCGAAGATCACTTGTGCCGGGTAGCCTACGTCTACGCTGCTCATCGAAGTCGCATCCTCGACACGAAGCGCTACACGCAACTCATTCGGATCGGAAATAATGACAAGCGTTTGATAAGGCTCGACATAATCCCCTTCCTTCAATTCCTCAACGAAAGTGACTTGACCGTCCATACCCGCAACGAGCTGCTTGCTATTGAACGTGCTTAGAAGCCGTTCATACTTAATCGTATCGATCTCGAGCTGCAAGCTAGCCAGCTTCTGATCATCCGTATTGTTATTTAACGTAGCATTCTTCACCCATATCTTCGTCTTTGCAAGCGCAAGCTCCAGTTCCTTCAACTGCACATCGAGTCCATCGAGGTTCAATTGAATGAGCACATCGCCCTTCTTGACCTGATCGCCTGCATTAACATTTACCTTTAGAACTCTTCCGCCTTGACCATTGAACTGGACAAGCTCTGTATTCGTCGACTCTAAACTACCGCTACCGTTTATTTCCTGAGAAATACTGCCTTTCTCCACGGTCACCGTACGGTAGTTTTCTTCGGCTGGCTTGACGAGCGGCGGCTTCAGCGCCTCTTCCTCTGCAGGCAGCAGCGAGCAACCCGTTAACGATGCGCCGAGCAATAGCGCACAAGATATACCTAGCAAAGGTTTAAGCTTTTGCAACAATTTGTCCATCCTCCAATTCGTAGACATGATCAACGATTTCCATAATGGCAGGGTCGTGCGTCGTCATAATAATCGTCATTCCGGCGTCCTCGACCAGGTCGCGGAACACCTTCATAATCTGCAACCCCGTTCGGCTATCCAGCTCGGCCGTAGGCTCATCCGCAAGCAGCAGCTTCGGCTTATGAGCGATTGCCCTGGCGATAGCTGTACGCTGCTGCTCGCCGCCCGACATTTCGAAAGGACGATGGTGCATGCGCGACTTCAAGCCGACTTGATCAAGCGCTTGCACGGCTGCGTCCTTGCGGCCGYTCGCCGGAAACCCTGATACACGCAATATAAACTCGACGTTCTCGTAAGCGGACATTAACGGAATGAGCGCGAAGGACTGGAAGATCAGTCCCATCTCCGTTCGCCGCACTTGATCACGTTCCCGATTGGACATAGCCGTCAGGTCGCGCCCGGCAAAATGGATCTGTCCTTCCGACGGACGATCAAGCGCGCTAAGCAGGTTGATTAGCGTCGTTTTGCCCGAGCCAGAGCGGCCCTTGAAGGCAATCAGCTTGCCGGAAGGAATGTGTAGGTCAACACCCTTCAATACCGTAACGGCTCCTGTACCCTTTCCGAAGGTACGTTTTAAAGCGTTTGCATGAATCATAGCGTCTGTTGCAGCCTGCATCGTTCTACTTACCTCCACATTCCGAGATTACTAGACATTATTTTGCTATAAAACGCTTTCAGTATTGTCGTTTCCATTTTAAACCTATTCTAGTAATCCAACAAGCTAAAATAGCCGCCCTTGAAGTATAAACGATCGACTAACCAAAATACATGTCACAATGCTGTATATTTATGTCATAATAGAGGTTTTGCTAGACCCTCTTCCCCCTCTCCCATCCCTGTTGATTACATCCTATCATCGCTTAAATTGGAAATAAATAAGAATTTCCCAGCTTATCATGTGTTTTTTTAACCACTTATTCAAAAAAAGAAGCCGCCAAAGGGTGTGGACGCTGCCCTTGGTTGCTTCGATTGCGAGTGTTAATCATATTTCCAGATTCAAAAAGAAGATGACGACCGTCACGGTAATCATACTGATAAGAGTAGATACGAATACCGACTGCGAGGCGAACTCGGCTTCATTGTCGAACTCTACCGCCAGCAGAACGCTGCTAAGCGAAGTCGGAACAGCCGACGATACGATCAGCGCCGCAGCCATCAGCTTGTCAAGCTCCATCGGCTTAATGAGACCCATCGTCCATACGATCAGCCAAGCGAGCAACGGACCCGCGACGAGACGAAGAATGCCGGATATGCTGACGTCGATCGCAAGCGAGCGGCTAATTTTCCACTCCATATTGCCAAGCTGTACGCCTAGCGTAATGAGCGCCGTACCGATGAACGCCTTGGATAAATAGTCGATCGGGGTTGCGATCGGTCCAGGAATCGGAACGTGGAAGCCTCTTAGAAGGAAGGCGAGCGGAATGATATAGATGATAGGCATAGAAAGAATCGTCTTCATAATAGCCCGCATATCCGCTTTGTGAGCGTTAACGTTATAAATGCCGTATGTGTTCGGCACAAGCGATTGCATCATCATGATAAGCACCTGAATGGCCAGCGTTCTCTCGTTGCCGGAGAAAGCCAATTGATTCAGCGGTATGCCGTAGTTCGCGCTATTGTAGAACAAGACGCTGTTGCGCATCGCGCTTTTCATGCTTGGCTTATAGCCTCTGGCACGCACAACCGCCTCTACGATGATATATTGCGCCGCCATGAAGACGACGAAGAAGGCGAGCACCTGATAAATGACTTTAGCTGAAATTTCCGTCTTATAGAGGAGATCGAACATAATCGCAGGCGAGAACAAATAGAAGTTCAACTTGGACAACGTCTTAATATCGAGCGAGAAAGCCCTTTGGATAATGATGCCCAGACCGATCATAATGCCCATCGGCAACACGTTCGTCAGTAATATATGTATGAAAATATCCATAGCTGCATCTGCTTCTTTCTATTAGGTACTCGCATGCCTCCATAACTTGGGAAGCAGCGACCGCGCATGGCGTGCTTCTATTATTCTAGGGGCAGCGGTCTGATTAGGCAAGGATTTCGGGTTACAATAATCCCGTTGCCGTGCTCCGCCATATCTCGTATACTGGTAAATACGAGAGTTATTTATACAATTTATGGGCAATGCTTTTCCGGCTCTACCGGAGACAACCCCTCTAATCCAGAGGGGTTGTCTTTTTTTGTGCCCAATTCAAGAATGGAGGAGCTTATATTCATGAAGGAAACTAGCACCGCTCGATCAATCCTAACGAAGGAACAGCTTACCCGGCAATTGATAGACTGCGGCGTAGCGGAAGGACAATCGATCATTGTCCATACGTCCTTAAGCAGCATCGGTTTTGTCGTAGGAGGGGCCGAAACGTTAATACGTGCGCTCCTTGAGATCGTCGGAGAGGAAGGCACGCTCATCATGCCTTCCCAAACGTGGAAAAATCTCGATCCCGAGAGCGGCGTCCACTGGGAAGAACCGGCCGAATGGTGGCCGATCATAAGGGAGAACTGGCCCGCGTACGATAAACACATTACGCCGGCCATCGGCATGGGCGCGGTCGCCGAGATGTTCAGAAAGTGGCCGGAAGCCCATCGCTCCGATCATCCGGCCAGATCATTCGCGGCCATAGGCAAGCACGCCGAATACATAACCAAGGAACATGATTTAAACAATATATTTGGCGAAGGCTCCCCGATCGCCAAGCTTTACGAGTTGGATGGTTTCGTGCTCCTTATCGGGGTCGGCCATGACAAAAACACGTCCTTGCACTTGGCCGAAACGCGGGCGAGCTTTCCATCCAAGCGGTTCGTCGACGAGAGCAGCGCTATCATGACAAACGATGGACGAAGATGGACGACCTACAGTACCCAAGCCGTCGTTGATGACGATTTTGTCCCGCTTGGCTTAGCGTATGAGCAACAGCACGGCATCCCTATTCATAAGCTCGGTGACGCCTCCGTTCGATTGCTCAAGCAAAGGCCGCTTATCGACTGGGCCGTTGACTGGATGCAGCTGCATCGCCGCTAACGCAGGCAGCGATGCACTCATCCAGAGTCGCTACCCCGCAGCCGGCGCCGCAAGCGACCAGAGGTAGAGCAGCAGACCGAAAAGAAGCGCGTATTGCTTCGACTTCCGATTCCGCTTATTAGGCCTTGCCACGATAAACAATCCGATGAAGAAGCCCAAGGGTAGCTTAATGTCGTTCAAACCTAAGGAAAAAGCGCCAATAAAGGAATATACGAGCAGCTTCAGAAACAAGCCGTTCTCATCCTCCTGGCGCTTGCGGTAAATTAAATAGACGACGAATACGCATAACGCTAATGACAATAGCCATACCATCATCAACATCACCCATCCCTCCTACGCAGTAACTGAATGACTACTACTTACTACTACGTATGGGGGAGGATGGAAATTACAATTGTTGTTCTTCTTGATACAATACCGTCGACAAATAGCGCTCTCCGTTGCTTGGAATAACGGCGACGACTCGTTTGCCTTTGCCAAGCCTGCGGGCAACCTCGAGTGCCGCATGGACCGCGGCTCCCGAGGAAATACCGCCGAGAATGCCTTCCTCGCGAGCGACGCGGCGCGAAGCCTCGAAGGCTTGCTCGTTCGTCACTTGTATAATTTCATCGTACACATCGGTATTCAATATCGAAGGGACGAAGCCGGCTCCAATGCCTTGAATCTTATGCGGACCGCTCGCTCCGCCCGACAAGACGGGAGATGCGGACGGCTCGACCGCTACGATATGAATGGACGGGAAGCGCTCGCGAAGCACCTCGCCCGCGCCCGTAATCGTACCGCCCGTGCCGATGCCGGCCACGAAGGCGTCCAGCTGTCCGTCAAGCGATTCGATCGCTTCGATAATTTCCGGCCCCGTCGTCTCGCGGTGGATTTTCACATTCGCTTCGTTATCGAACTGCTGGGCAGGATAGTAATGCGGGTTGCGTTCCCGTATTTCCTGAGCGACCCGAATCGCCCCTTTCATCCCTTCCGCGCCAGGTGTAAGCACTAGCTCCGCGCCGAAAGCTTTAAGCAGGCTGCGCCGCTCCAGACTCATCGTCTCCGGCATAACGATGATCGATCGATAGCCGCGGGCTGCCGCGACCATCGCGATGCCGATACCCGTATTGCCGCTTGTCGCTTCGATAATCGTATCGCCGCGCTTCAGCTTTCCTTCCTTCTCCGCCTCGACAATAATGCTTAGCGCAATCCGGTCCTTCACGCTGCTGCCGGGATTGAAAAACTCCAGCTTCAAATAAATTTCCGCGCTATCCTCCGGAACGATTCCATTCAGCTTGACGATCGGCGTTCCGCCGATTAGCTCTGTAATGTTCTGTACGGCTTTCACCATGCTCTTCCCCTCCAATTTCACATTAATTGATCAGCCAGCCTCATGCATCGACTTTCCTTGCGAATGCCGATACAGCTCCTCATAATAGCCGCCGATATCGACCAATTCCGTATGCGTGCCTTCTTCCACGATCTCGCCTTTCTTCATGACGATAATACGATCGGCTTGCATGATCGTCGATAGCCGGTGGGCGATAACAATCGTCGTCCGTCCAGCCGATACGAGCTGAAGCGCCGACTGGATCAACTGCTCCGTATGCGAATCAAGATTGGCGGTCGCTTCGTCCAAAATTAATATTTTCGGCTCGAACACGATAATGCGGGCGAAGGAGATGAGCTGCCGCTCCCCTGCGGACAGCCCGCTGCCGCGCTCCGACAGGCGCGTATCGTAGCCGTCTTTCATTTGCCGGATCAATGAATCGGCCCCGACGAATTCGCATGCTTGAATGACCGCCTCGCGAGTGATCGTTTCATCAAATAATCGGACGTTATCGAGTATCGTGCCGGAGTATAAATACGGCTCCTGCTGTACTAGACCAATGACGCGATGCAGCGATGCTTGCGGAATATCCCGAATATCGGTGCCGTCTATCGTCACTTTTCCTTCAGACACGTCGTAGAACCGGCATAGCAAACTGATTAACGAGCTTTTGCCAGCTCCGGTCGTGCCAACGATGCCGATCATGCTTCCAGCCTTAATATGAAGATCAAGATTACGTATAACGGGACTGCCTCCTCCGTAACCGAAAGTTACGCCGTCAAAGCTAATATGTCCCTCAACGGAGGCAGGATCGAGCGGTTTAGCGCCCTTCCGATCGTCCACTTCCGGGTCGATCGCGAAGATGCCCCAAATCCGGTTCACGGCCACCGTCGCCGATTGCAGCGTATTCCACTGCTGCGTAATCGTATTAATCGGTTGGAAAAATTGGCGAATATACGTAATGAACGCATACAAGACGCCGAATTCAAGATCCGATCCGAGCACCGCTTTGCCGCCGAGCCAAGTGACGAGCGCTATCGAAATATTGCTTAATATTTCGAAGGATCGGTTGAACAGCACGTTCGTGCGAATCTCGCGCACGTTCGCTTGGAAGTAAGAATCATTCCGTTCCTTGAACTGCTTGCCTTGCTCCTTCTCTTGGTGGAACACTTGGATCAGGTTCATGCCCGACAAGTTCTCCGCCGTGAACGCAACGAGGCGGGACAACCGCGTCCGCGCCATCTGGTACGTCTTGCGCATGTAAGATCGGAAGCCGATCGCGATAAGCGCGATAACGGGAAGCAAAATCAAGCAGTACAACGTGAGCTGAACATCGAGCTGGAACATGAGCACGATGATGAACACGAGCGTCATGCCGTCTCTCAGCAGGCTAAGCAGCACTTGATTGAAAAACTGGTTGATCGCCTCCGTATCGCTCGATACATGCGTAATCAAGCTGCCGCTCGGCACGCGGTCGAAGTAGGACATGGACAGCTTCGAAATATGCTCGAACAGCTGCTTGCGAATGCGCGCAACAATGCTTTGTCCTGCGTACTGCAACACGTTGTTCTGCATGTAAGTGAACAGCAAGCTAAGCAGCGACAGTCCAAGGTAGACGCCGCCAATGACCAGCAAGCCGCTATAATCGCCATTGCCCCCGATCAGCTTATCGTCTATGGCGATCTTTACAAGGTACGGCTGAAGAAGCTCCGCCGCAATCGCAATAATCGTGAACAAGAATACGCCGAGAAAAGCGAGCCAGTGAGGCTTCGCATAACCCCCAAGCGCCCGAAACGTCGATATATATTTTGGTTTCGCTGCCGGCTGGCTAAGGTCGGCCTTCTGATCCATCTGCCAGTTGTTAATGGCCTGCGGCATGCTGACTTCCCTCCTCTTGTATCGCATGAAGCGTTTTGTACAAGCCTTCCTGCGCAAGCAATTGCTCATGCGTCCCGCGTTGAACGATTTCTCCGTCGTCCATCACAATGATTTCATCCGCATGCTTAAGCGCGCTGATACGATGGGCGATTATAATCGTCGTCTTTCCTTTGCGGCCTGCCCGGATCGTTTCAATAATATCCGTCTCCGTCACTGCGTCTACGGCGCTGACGCTATCATCGAGTATCATGACCGGCGAATCCTTAATGATGCCCCTTGCCAGACTTGTACGCTGGCGCTGGCCGCCGGACAATGTGACGCCGCGCTCCCCGAGCTTCGTCTCGAAGCGGTCAGGGAAGTCGATGATGTTGTTATAGATTTGTGCTTGCTTCGCAGCTGCCTCAACCTCTGCAAGCGAAGCGTCACGACGGTAGAACGCGATATTTTCGCGGATCGTCGTGCTGAATAAGAAGCCGTCCTGCGGCACGTAAGCAATCTGACCGCGCAAGCTCTCCAGCGTCAGCTCGCGAATGTCCGTACCGTCGAACCAAATCGTGCCGGGAGGCGCATCGTAGGTTCGAAGCAGCAGCTTCATGAGCGTCGTCTTGCCGCTGCCTGTTCTGCCGACGATGCCAAGCGTTGTTCCCGGCTTAATCTCTAGATCGATATTGCGCAGAGCCGGCCTTGAGGACTCCTCGTACGCGAACGTAAGGTCGCGAACATAGATGCCCGATTCGCGGAAGTCGAGCGACAACGCATCCTCAAGCTGCCTGATGTCCGGTTCGTTGCCAAGCAGGTCGTTCAGCCGCGCCAGCGACGCACGCGAGCGCTGCATCGTATTGATGACGTTGCCGATCTGCTGCAGCGGGTTCATCAGCATCCGGATATAAAGCGTCAGCGCAACGAAGCTGCCAAGCGAGATTTGTTTCGTAATCGTCAAGTAACCGCCAAGCGCAAGCGCGATCACGAGCGACAGAGAACCTAGGAACGGAATAAGCGCCTGGAAGATCGACGATACCCTCACCAGTTTCAACTGGTTGTCGCGAATCCGGTCTACCGTCTCGCCGAAGCGGCGGTTCATAATGCCCTCGACGGCGAACTTCTTCGTGACGCGAATGCCGCCGAACTGCTCCTCCGCCGACTCCGTCATCGTCCCGAGCGACTCCTGCACGGACATCGACCGTTTGCGAATGACCGGACCGAACTTCGTCACGATGACCGGAATGCTGAGCAGCGGCACAATGCAAGCAATAATTAAGTAATAAGGAATATCGCTCAGGAACAGCATCGTAACGGTAGATACGAGCAGAATCGTTGCGCCAGCCGTTTGGTTGACGCCCATCGAAATCGATTCGCGCACGCTCGTCACATCGTTCATGAAGTAGCTAAGCAGCTTCCCAACGCCGTTCTTCGAATAGAACCTTTCGCTTAAGCCCGTAAAATGCGTGAACAGCCGGCGCCTCGTCAGAAACTCGAACAGCCTGCCGACGTACATGACAAGGTATTGAGCGAGGCCCCCGATTAGCGCGAAGCCTACGCCGATGCCAAGCAGCAGCCAGCTGTAGCGGATGACCGAATCGGTCGTCAAGCTTCCGCTCTCCAGCTCGTTCGTAAAGTCGCCAAGCACCTTCGGAAAGTTAACGTGAATGATGTTGGCAATGAGATGGAACAGAATCGAGAACATGTAAATATGCCAGGTCTGTCTGAAAAAATCGGCTAACAATCGCGGTGATTTCAATTCCGTATCACTTCCTACCTTCGAATTACTCGACTAGCCCGGTACGCTCCACGCCCTCGACGAACCAGCGCTGCGTGAACGCGTAAAGCACGAGCAGCGGCAAAATAATGAGAAAAGAAGCGGCCATCTTGAGCGGCTCCACGAATACGCGCAAACCGCCTTGATCCGACTCCATGCTAAGCGAAGCATTAAGCTTCGCCATCCCGACCGACAACGGTACATCAGACGCGCCGAACATATACATTGATGGAAAATACGCGTCATTCCACGTCCATACGAAGGAAAATAAGAACACGACGATGATAGCCGATCGCGAGATCGGCAGCATGACGCGAAAGAAAATGCGAAATGCCCCTGCTCCATCTATTCGCGCCGCTTCCTCCATTTCCTTCGGAAGCGTCCCAAAAAACTGTCTGAAAATAATGACGAACAAAGCTCCCTTCAGTCCGTGCCCGAACAACGCAGGCACAACCATCGGCAGCACCGTATTGATCCAGCCAAGGTCCTTGAACATGAGAATGGAAGGCAATATYGTCACTTGGGGCGGCATGATGAACGTGAACAGCAGCGCGGCGAACCACAGCTTCTTAAGCGGAAAATCGAGCCTTGCGAACGCGTAGCCCGCCACCGCGCACGACAGTACCTGCAGTACTGCAACAAGCAGCGATAGCCCCGAGCTGAGCGCGAAGCTGCCCGCGTAATGCAGCATCCGTAACGCCTCGGCAAGATGCCCCCCGTAGATTGCGCTTGGCACCCAAATGACAGCCGGGTCAAGCAAATCGCCCGCATTTTTCACCATTGTCGTTACCATATAAAATACGGGCTTCAAATAAATAAATGCTACATCGATGAGCAGCACGTACATAAACAGCCGGAACAACAGCCCTCTATCAGCTTCCCGTCCAAGCAGCCTCATCCTAAGCCGAGCCAGCTTCCCCATCTCTATTCCACTCCCTTCTTGTATCGTTCTCTCCGCTTCCCTCGTCCCTTCGTCAGCAATAACGGGATTTTCTCCTGTTAATATTCGAGTTTGGACGCCAAATTGGCGATTAACAGGAAAAACTCCCGTTGTTAACACATCTGCTGCCCAAAAACTAGATTTACCCATATGTTAACGGTAGAAATTCCCTCTATTCTTTCTCCCAAACGTATTATGGAGAAAATAGAGGGAGCATTTCCCGTTATTTTTTTCCAACTCTGTCTACCGCCTCGCCGTCATCGACTTATTGACTCTTCCGTATAAGAACAGCGCGATGCCGATGAACAGCAGCACAATCATAAAGTAAACCCATGCAAGCGCGCTTGAAACGCCGTAGTTCTCCGTCGTCACTTTGCCGATGATCGGATTCGAAGGGAAGGTGAACAGATCGACGATCGTGTAGATCACGTTCAGGAAAATAAACGGTGCGAGCCCCGGCAAAGTGATTTTCCAGAAGGTGCTCCACGGATCAGCCCCGTCGATGCGCGCCGCCTCGTATACCGAAGCGGAGATCGTCTGACGCCCAGCAAGGAAGATTAGAATCTGTACGCCGGAATACCAGAGCACGAGCACGAACGAGCCGATGACATTTTGGATCGGTCCGGCCCAGGACGCTGGAATATACTCGGCAAGGAACGTATCGATGCGCAAGTTCTGAATGATCGACAGCTCGCCCTCGCCCTGCGAAATGAACTCGGTAATGATCTGACCGGAAGAGAAGATGACCGGCAGGAAAAAAATAACCCGGAACGCCGTTCTCCCGTAAAACTTCAAGTTCAACAAAATCGCGATCAGCAGCGAGAAGACGATAATGATTGGAATCATAACGAGCGCCTCTCGCAAGAACGGGAACAGATCGTCATAGAGCAAGCCGCCGTCCGCGAACAGAATTTCGCGGTAGTATTGGAAGCCTACCGGCGTCGTCTGCACGCCCGTTACGGTAATGCGCACTTGATGGAAGCTCATATAGAACGAATAGCCAAGCGGGAATGCGACAAACGCAAGGAAGCCGAATACCCACGGGGCGATAAAGATGGAGCCTTCGATTTTGCGAAGCATAGCTGAATTCGGTTTGCGTCTCTTGCTCATCTATGCGCCACCTCCCGTCGTCACGATGAAGTCCTGTGCGGGCACGGTCACGCTGCCGCTTGCAATCGTGTACGGCTTCTCGTTGTAGTTAACGATAATCGTCTTGCCATTCTCGTAAATCGTTTCCTTCACGCCTTCGGCGAGCGTCCGATGACCAACGATATATTGGTCCTGCACGTCCCCGAGCGCTTCGTTCAGCCGCTTATACTGCTCGGCAGCCGACTGCTTCCAGTCGCGATAGCTCATGCTGTAATACCAGATCGAGTACGCGCGCTTGAACTTGCCCGATTCCGCCGCCGTGAATACGTAAGACGGGTAAGCGCCATATTCGACACTGCGCAGAAAATCGGAATTGTACTCGTCACTGAGATTTGCCCAGTCCGAGGAGTACGTAACGAGGCCATGCAGGACGATCTGCTCGAACGGTATAGCCTCATCGACGAAAATATCGTAGGAATAGTCATCCGCAATTCGGTGAATATGATCCACATTCGCGAGCGAGTAGAAGCTGCCATTCGCAACGCCTATCGAGCCAAGCTCCTGATCGGCTTTCTCGAGCAGCTTCTGCTGCCCTTCCAGCACCTCGGATCGGCTCGCCTTATGCCGATTGTTGAAGTCGGTATTCAGCGCGCTTCCGATTCCGCCCTCCAGCAGCAGGCCATCGGCGCCAAGCGACTTGTACGCCTCCAGGTCTTCTTCCGCCTCGCGAATGCCGTACAACGGACTCGTCAGCGTAACCTTATCATCGTTGTTACGGCCTCCGTACTGCTCCTGCAGAGTGCCGGCCAAATTGCGCAAGCCGTCATTCAGCTTCCAGAATCCGCCGCGGCCGCTGCTGTTCAGCGAATAATTCGCGGACAAGAATACCGACACATCCAGCTTATGAGCGGCGTCTATGAACGCCTTCATGCCGCTGTTGCCTCCAAGCCGCTTATCGACCGGGAACAAACCGCCGTATGAGCTATAGCCCCAGCGCTGCCAGCCGGCATACAGAACGGACAAGTTCGCGATGCCTGCTTCACGCAGCTCCTTCACCATCGTCTCCGCCTGCTTCGTCGTCGTGCCTTCGATGTAATCATCCCATAGAAGCCCTTGCTTCAGATCCGCACCGATAATATCGACGTAGAGCGGAATATTTTCTTTCGCCTGCTCCAGACGCGCAAGCCCGTTCTCTTCTATTAAATAACTCCGATAACGCTCTGCCATTGCGGCATAGTCCGCCTTCGGGCCGTCAATCGGATAATAACGGGTCGTACGCTCCCCTGCTACGAAGCGGTCTTTGCTGTACGTATAAAAACCTTGATCCCCCTGTTTATTCGTGCTTTGGAAAAACTTGATCCGATACTGCCACTCCGGCGTAATCCAGTTGGAAATGCCGAGCGCACCAGCAGGAGCGGCGAACAGCTTCGCATACTCCTCGCCATCCGTCATAACGGCAAGAAACGATTGGTCGCCCGACTTCAAGCCGAAGACCGGCATCTTCACTTCCTGCCTGCCGGTCTGCTCGTTATAGAACGATAGATCGGCGCCATACACATTTTCACGGTAAATCGATTTGTCGTTGCTGCGATTTTCATCGAACTTAATCAACGCGCCCGAACCGTCGGGTACGAGCATATAACCTTCCTGGCCGTGCGACGGCTCTGCCCCGAAGAGCGGGTACAGCTTCAGATTAAGCAAGCTTAAGTTTCCTTCGGCAATGCCTTCATCGATGACCTTCGTTTCCACATGATCGCCGTTCAAGGCTACTTCTACGGGAATGGTGAACTTCGTGCCCGGAAAATAAAACGTCGCCTTGAAGCCGTCGCCCGTCAGCTCATAGTTTTCGAGCACGCCCTTCTCTTCCATCCAGTTCGTCAGCTTCGATTGCGACTTTGAATTGGAAGCATCGATGTATTCGAGCATAACCGGCGATAGGAAGCTGCTCTTCCAAGTACCGGTTGTCTTCTCCAGCTCCCAGTATTCCGGGTTCGGATAGGAGCGCCACACTTTTCCCGTTTCCTTGCTTTCGATCTTAAAATGAGCCGTTACGGCGTCCGCCCACAACACGAAGCGTTCTGATTCCGCCGCTTTCACGAACGCGGCTTCTACAGGAAGCGCCGCTTCGACTGGCGAACCGCCGCTAGTCCCGCCCGCGCCATTATTGTTGTTCACGGCGGCATTCCCTTCATCTGCCGGCACAGCCTGCTGATCGGCATCACGCTGCAGCAGCAGGGCCCATCCGATCAGCAGCAGCACCGTAACTATGGCCGCCGAAAGCTTCACTATCGTTTTGCGTTTCATCGGATGGTCACCTCCTGATACACCGAGTAAATGAAATTGAAGAGCTCCGACGTTAAGCTGAATACGATAAATACAAGAACCGCGCAAATCGCCATCGTAATGATCGACAGCAGCAAATTAATGAGCGTCTCGCCGACGCTGTAATTCTGAATGCCTTGCACCATCCAGAAGAAGAGCAGCGCGACCCACACATAGAGGCCGTACTCGAGAAACGTGAAGATCGACTGCTCGCTTAGCGTCATTACGTTCGAGATAAGCGTAATCGGTATGCCGAGCAGGATGAACGGGAATAGCGCATACGCGCTGCCATACAGCACATCGCGGAAGCGGCCTTCCCCGTGGTACAACGAGCTGATCAAATAATTAGCGATCACGAAGCTCAGCCATACGACAATGAATTGGATAAGAATCGTGACGATTTGAACTTCTACAATAATAGAAGGATTGAAAATAAAGCTTATTGCCGCTCTCATAATGGCATATGACACTAGCGCCAGAACGAATAGAATCGAGCTGCTAAGCAAGCCGCCCTTCTGCTCGTAGCGAATCGAATGAAATCCATCAATCGGATGCTTGAGCACATAGAAGGCATGACCAAGCTGGCGCAGGAGCGGCCTCGAAGCTTGCTTTTGTTCACTTCGCCCCGTCTTGCGCTTCGTTCCGCCATAGCCAAGTCTTCTAGCCGTGAACCTCGCGGCGAAGAAGATAAGCAAAGCCCCGATGACAACGTTCATAAGCAGCCCGAAGTTGGATTGAAACCATAGCAGCCGATTTTGCCAGAACGAATCCGAATAGCCCTGCGCCCAGCCCGCTTGCTTGAATAGCGCCTGCGCCCGTTCGTATTCGCCTTTCTTATAAGCGGCTTTGGCCAGGCCAAGCACGGCTGGCGCATAATAAGCGTTCAACCGATTAACCTCCAGCCATAGCGGCTCGCTCTCTTCGTAACGGCCATCCTGTGTCAACTGATTGGCCTTATGTACGAGCGCGCCGAATTCGGACAAGCGATACTTCTGCACGATATTGTTCTCGCTGTCCAGAATGAACAAGTCGTTCGCCGAATTCGTCTCGATGGCCGCCGGAATCTTCACGATGCCAAGCTTCGTCGTCGTATCCCCTACCGCTCCGCCCCAGAAGAACAGCAAATTGCCGTTGCCGTCATATTGGCTCACGATATTAAGCTTCGAATCGACGACCGTCATGTTGCCGTTCCCGTCGACGGTCAGATCGTTAAGCTGAGGGTAGCCGGTGCGTCCGGCCCGGTGAGTATATTCGCCGAAGCTGCCGTCCGTCATCGTATCGGCGAACTCGCCCTTGCCCGCGAGCTGGTCAAGCCCCGCGATATTGAGCTTCTTCAATTGCTTCGTGCGGACTTCCTTCGTCACCGTGTACACGAAGCCGTTCTCGTCCTTGTCGACGCTCGCGATCGAGCCCGGCAGCTTGCTGATCTCCCGCTCGTACATCTCGCGGGTATAGAGCAGCCGCTTGATCGAATCCGAAAAGGAGAAGCCGGTTTTGTTGGCGCCGAAGAAGCTTTGGAACTCTCCTTGCGGATCAAGCTGCAGCAAGCCTTGATACCCGCCTAGCGTAGCGATGTACATGAAACCACGCTTGTCGACGACCAGCTTGATCGGATCGTATTTGAACGCTTCGGGAATGAGCTTCGATTCCGGCCTGCCGAACTCGGCAAGCAGCTCCCCTTCGCCATTCAATCGAACGACACGCTGGTTGCCCGTGTCCGCGACGTAGATGTCGCCGTTCGTGTCGACGAACACGCCTTGCGGCCGATTGAACGGGCTTCCTTCCAATGTCAGCAGCCCGGCAAGCCGCCCTTCCGCATCGAGATGCACGATGCGGTTATTGCCCGTATCCGCGATATAAATATGATCGCGGCTATCGATATACAAATCCTGCGGCTGATTCAGCGGGGAGTATACCGTTTGGCCCGGATTCGAAGGATCCGGAATGAACAGATCTTTGCCGAGCGCGCCAGCCGGCGTGTACGCCGCTTGCATTTTGAACAGCTGATTGTAATTGTCCTTGTAATAGGTTTGATATGGCACATCCGCGGATACCGATTCCGGGTGGATGGTTGCAAGCGCGGCTAGAGCCGCAACGAACAACAGCATCAGGCGTAACGTCAGCCGCTTAGGCATTCGCCCCCCTCCTTTCTCTCTCTTTCTCGTATCGGCATCACTTGATGCCGGAATGCGCCATCGTAGCAATCACTTTTCCTTGCAAAATAATAAAAACAATCAAGTTCGGAACGAACATAATGAGCGAAGCAACGGCCGCTGCGCCCTGCATCGCCACATTGCCCGCGAGGTTGTTCGTTAACGTCGATAGGAAGAAAGCGAAGCTTTTCATCTCATCGTCGAGCATGAACAGCGAAGACGTCTCGACATTGCCCCAAGAGTTCTGGAACGCAAGAATGGCTACCGTCGCAATAGCCGGCATACAGACCGGAATGACGATCCGGATGAATACATAGAACTCGTTCGCTCCGTCGATTCTTGCCGCCTCCAGCAGCGCATCCGGAATTTGATCGATGAACTGCTTCAGCAGAAACACCCCGATCGGCATCGCCAGCATCGGCAGCAAATGTCCGAAATACGTGTTCATAATGCCGAGATTGCTGACGACCAAATACCGTGGAATTTGGATCACTTCCGGCGCGAACATAAGCGTAAGCAGAATCGTCGAGAACGCGAGCTTCGCCCCCGGGAACTTATGCTTCGAGATCGGGAAGGCGCATAACGCGCTCACGCCTGTCACGAAGACGACTGCCAGCCCCGATATGAAGACGCTATTGAACAAGTAGCGGATCATCGGCACGGTCGATCTGGAAGTTACCGACAGAAGCTCGTTAATATTTTGGAAGCTGGGCTCTCGCACGAAGAAGGTCGGCGGGTAGACGAACAGCTCATGGTACGGCTTGAATGCATGGTTGAAAATGTAGACGATCGGCAGCAGCATGAATACGGACAGCGCGATCATAAGAAGCGTCAGCAGCTTCTGAAAGCCGTCCATCGCCTGCAGCCTCGAGCCTCTCCATCGCAGCCCCAGAAGTCGTTGCACCATTACTCATCTCCCTTCGAGCCGAACAAGCTCCAGCTCAGTTTATTGGAAGCATACATAAGCAGAAGCAGAAATACCGATATCGCCGCCGCATACCCCATCTCGAAGCGGATGAAGCCGAAGTCGTCGATATGGTTAATAATGAGATGCCCGGCGTAACCCGGCGTCGGGTTGACGCCGGACAGCTCAACGCCGATTGCGCCCGTCTTGAAGGTCGTTACGATCGCCATGACGGCGCCGAACAGCATTTGCGGCTTCATCGAAGGGATCGTAATATACCAGATTTCTTGCAGCCTGCTCTTCATGCCGTCGATCTTGGCCGCCTCGTAATAGTCGCGGTTTACATTGAGAATGCCGGCCAGCATCGCGAGGAATCCGACGCCCATGCTAGACCATAGCGTAACGACGATCATCGAGTTCATCAGATAAGACGGATCGGTTACCCACAGCTTCGGCACATCGATTAGGCCGAGCCGCAGCAATACGCTGTTTAGATACCCGATCCGATCGCCCGTCAGCATTGGAAGCCAAACGATCGACATGGCGATACCGATCGTGAGCGAAGGGGTATACATCGCAAGCGCGAACCATTTGCGCAGCTTGCCCGGAAGCTGCGAGATGAGCCAAGCGAGCAGGAAAGCGGCGATATAACCGCCAGGCCCGACGATAATGGCGAACTTGAACGTGTTCGGCAGCGCATACTTGAGGAACAGCAAGTCTTGCGAGATCAAATATTGAAAGTTCTGCCACCCGATGAAACGCGGGCGGCCGATAGCGTTAAAGTAGGTGAAGCTAAGAACGATGGCAGCTCCTACAGGTACAAGTATGAAAGCGGCGAAGCAGAGCATGAATGGAGCAACGAATAGGTAGCTTAGGCGGAACGACCATATTTCTGCCAGCAGCCGCGCGAACCTGCCTCTGTTCCTGCGCTGCTGGGCCGCTTCAAGTGCGGCGAACGCCTTCGCTTGCGCAGCGTCAACATGAGGCGCTTGCGCAGGTGATGCTGGCGATGGCAAGGCAGTTACTCCAGCATCATGCGCTATCTCTACACTTGCCTCAGCCCGAGTGTTCTCAAGCTCGGGCGAAGCTGCAGTCGACTGCGGAACAACCGCGACGCTGGCGCCGGTTCCTTTACCTGACATATTCGTCCACTCCTTCCCACGGCTTATCGATATGCGGGAAGTCCAGCGTCTTCAGCGGCTTGCCCGTCTCGTCGATAAATCCGAATTCCTGCTGCTTGCGGCGCAGCTCGCGATTAATGTCCAGAATGGCCGTCTCGAGCGACGCCCGGTAGTTCATTCCGTCGATAACCGCGCGAAGCCATGCATTGTTAAGTTCCCTKCCCATGAAGTAACCTCCCGGCGGGTTCGGCTTCTCCTTGTACCACTTCCATTGCTCCAGAATGACATTCGCATCCTCGGTCTTCCATGGCAGTCTCACGAACGCTTCCACGTTCGACGTATTCCAGCGGAACGAAACGCCGTTGATCGATTCGAGGTCGGAGCCGTAACGCTCTTGCGTCTCGGTGCTGATCCACCATTTCATGAATTGCCACGCTTCATCTTTTTTATTGGAAGCTTCGAAAATGACGCCCGTCGTCTGGTCGCCAGCCGCCCAGCGGCTGATCGTCCCGTCCTGCTCCGGCATGCCCGGAATAAGCGCGATGCCCCAGCGTCCGTTAAGCTCGGGCGCTGCCGCGGCCAGCTGAACATACATGTTGTAATCCGCGATGCCGATCGGCATCGTCCCTGTCCGGAAGTGCTGATAGAAGCTCGGCACCTGTTTCTCCAGCGCATAGGTATTGAACAGATCGGTCCATTGTTTGAAAGCCTTGAACCCTTCTGGCGAATCAAGCGCCGTCGTGAAGCCGTTCGGCTGGAAGAATTCGACGCCGTTCTGATAGATGAACGGCAGGAACATTTGCGGATTCACATAAAAGTTCATGAAGTTCTGCTGCAGCGTCGGCAACATGTCATAGACATCCTGCCATGTCTGCGGAATGTCGAGGCCAAGCTCACGCATAATATCTTTGCGATAGTAGAGCACTTGGAACGACTGCGTCTCCGGTACGGCATAGTAGCCCTTATCGTAATAAAGCGCCTGCCAAGAACCTGGACTGAATCGTTCATACACTTCATTGAAATCCGGGAATTTGCTAAGATCGTACACGCTGCCCCGAATCGCGTAATCGACGGGCAAATCCTGCGACAATCCCAGCGCCACATCGGGCTGCAAGCCTGCCRCATTGGACATGACGAGCAGCTGCGCGTTCGGCAGCAGATTAACCTTCACCTTGATGCCGGTTGCCGGCGTGAACAGCTCGTCGGTCAGCTCTTGAAGCTGCGTCACATAGTCCCTGCCCCGTTGCACCCATACGTTAAGCTCCTTGTCATCCATATCGCTCAAGCTCTCGCGGGAGTTGAATGAATAAGCGAAGTTCGCCAGCAGGCCAACGCCTTTATCCACAACGGATGCCGTCATATCGGGGAAAGACTTTTCCGCAGGGACGATATAGATCTCATCTAGCAAGAGCGGCTGCTTATACAAATTGACAACGAAATTGTTGATTTTCTCATCAATCGAAGTAATCTCATCAATATGGTAGGGAATATCATCAGGCGTCTCCAACAAGGAGCGAATATCGGAGGCGGACGATCGGAAGCCTTCGCTCGCGCTGTCCTTGCGCCCGTTCACTTCGGCCATTTCGTCAGCAAGCACGTCGAGATTCCCGGCTGCGACTTCCAGCCGCTCCTTCAAATCCGGCAAGTCGCGATCGATCTTCCACGTCCGATTACGGTCCAATTGACCGCCGGTGAGCGACTTCAAATCTTGATCCACCGTGCGCAGCAATGCGCTTAAGTTCTCGATCCCTCTAACAATCGGACTTACCGTCGAATGGGTTAGAGCAAGCGACAGCGTATGCGTCCCTTTCTCCAAGTACAGCTCATACGGCTCGCCATCGTCACCTGATAGCACCGTACCCTTCCACGAAGCCGCATACGGGAATCGATAGGTTAGAAAAGCATCGAATGGCACTTTCCCGTCGATTAGTATCGTACGGAACGACGCCTTCTGCGAGAAGCGGTTTTGCAGCGTCCGCAGCGCGATTTTGTACAGCCCCGTCTCGGGCGCTTCGAATGTCCACGCCACCTCTTGGTTCGGCCAGTCCCAGCTCACGCCGCCGACCGTATTGTACGTAATACGCCCTTTCGCCAGCGGTTTCGTACGCCTGTCACGGTCCGACATCATTTGTATGGAAGCGTCGTTTTTGCTCGTCATCTGCTCCGCCTGCAGCGTAATTCCCTCAGCGGTAACAGGTTCGCTTGACTGATAAGCCGCGGCTACTTCCTCGTAACTAGGCAGCGTCTCCGGCGGAACCAGCGATATCGTATTCAGCGCAACCGGTTCATACCCTTCAAAGCGAAGCGTATGCTTGCCTTTCGTGAAATGCCATTTCAACGGCCCGGCGTAATTGGCTCCAGAATCGATGAACGGCATGCTCGACCACGTCGAGATGTCCACCGAAGTTGGACGAATCTGATCCCCGTCGTCGTTAACCTGCGGCAATCCTTTATCCTTGAACTGACGGTATAAAGTAATTGAAGACGCTTCGCGGAATGGCCGCGAGCCGTCGATCGTTACATCCCATACAACCGGGCGCGTATACCCTTTGCCGAGCAGAGGATGGTAATCGGCGAAGATCGTGTATATGCCATCCTGCTCCACATTGAACGTATATTCCACCCAATTCGTGTCGGTTGACTCCCAGATCAACACATTGCTTTTGCCTTCGTAATCGCCCGTACGAATGACCGAGCTATCCGATTGTCCGGAAGGAGCGGCCGCCTCGATAACAATCTCCTTATCGGCAGGCTTCACGCCCTGTTCTTCCAGCCCCTTGAGCACTTTCTCATAATAGGGCTCAAGATCGGCTGCGGCGAGCGACGTATCCTCCCACTCTACGAAGCCGGAATCGAAGCTGCTAAGCTTGAAAGGACCGGCATCGACCGTCGCGGTCGCGCTCGACGTCCATGCAACGAAAAACACTAGTAGTACGGCTGCCGCCCCTATCGGAAATAGCAGCTTGAACGTCTTAGAATGAATGATGGCGCGCAGCATCAGGCAGCACACTCCTTCCCGCCTTAATTAGATCTGAAAACGCACGCCGCTGTCCGCATCGAAGAACAGCGCCTTCGACATATCGGGAACGATGCGAATTTTTTCGTTTTCCTCGCAATGGTAATAAGCGTTCACCCGCACGACGAGCAGCTTATCCTGCCCGATGTCGAGATGGAGGAAGCGGTCCGCTCCCATGAGCTCGCTCACTTTGTATACGCCGGTAATAATCGCGTCCGAGAACAAGCCCTCAAGTCCGATATTTTCCGGCCTAATGCCAAGCGTGACGCGCTTGTTCACCTTATTGTGGTGAACAAGTACGCGCGCCGCTTCTTGGGGAATCGGCAGCGAGAAGCGCGATGTCTCGTACTTAAGCCTGCCGCTGCCCGGAATATCCTCCACGACTTTGCCTTCTATGAGATTAATTTGCGGCGAGCCGATGAAGCTTGCCACAAATGTGTTATTCGGGGTCGTATATACCGTCTCCGGCGTATCGATCTGCTGGATAACGCCGTCTTTCATGACGACGATCCGATCCGCCATCGTCATCGCTTCGATCTGATCATGCGTAACGTAAATAAACGTCGTCTCGAGCGTCTTGTGCAGCTTAATAATTTCCATCCGCATCTGCACGCGCAGCTTCGCGTCCAAATTGGACAACGGCTCATCCATGAGAAACACTTGCGGATCTCGCACGATAGCGCGGCCGAGCGCAACGCGCTGCCGTTGTCCGCCAGACAGCTCCTTCGGCTTGCGGTTCAAATACGCTTCAATCTCCAGCACGCGCGCCGCGCGTTTCACCGACTGCTCGATCTCATGGCGCGGCAGCTTACGAAGGCGAAGACCGAATGCGATATTTTCAAAAACGGTCATGTTCGGGTAAAGCGCGTAATTTTGGAAAACCATCGCAATATCGCGATCCTTCGGCGGCAAGTCATTGACGAGCTGGTCGCCTATGTAAATCTCGCCCTCCGTAATATCTTCAAGCCCGGCGATCATGCGCAGCGTTGTCGATTTGCCGCAGCCTGACGGGCCAACGAAGACGAGAAACTCCTTATCCTTAATATCGAGGTGAAAATCGTTCACGACCGTTTGCTTATCCTTGCCGTATCTTTTGTACAGATGCTCAATGCGAATACCTGCCATAAGCCCACCCCCTATATTTCGAAAAAACGAAGGGGACATCCGCAATTAAGGAGACGCCCCTTCCTTACTATCGTTTGTTATTGCGTTTTGCTAAGCGTTTCGAGTTCTTTCTCGATCGCCTCTTGCGCCGTTCGCAGCGCCGTATTGACGTCCTGACCGCCTACGGCAACATTTTTCGCCGCTTCGTTGATGAATTTGCGAACTTTGCTTTCGAACTTATGAGGGCGTACGATGCTGCGCGGCTCAGCCTTGAAGATGTTCTCGACCTTCTTGCCTGCTAATACCGGAATATCCGCGCCATACACTTTCTCCCAAGCTTCGTTCTCTACAGTCGGAACGCGTCCGCCACGGGACAGTATTTCCTGCGATTCATCGGACAGCACGTTCGCGATAACGTTGAACGCCTCTTCCTTGTGCTTGCTCGACTTCGTCACGAACAACGAGTGAACGTTGATCGCTTTGCCCGTTCCGAGATTTTCGGTGAAGTTCGGGAATGGCGCGAAGTCCCAGTTCAGCTCCGTGCCTTGCTGGCGAAGCTCCTCTAGCGGGCCTAGCAAATGCGCAATATTATAAGGAAGCATCGCTAGATTTTGTTCGTTGAAGAAAATATCGTCGTCGTTCGCATATTCGAATCGGCCGTCTTCACCGATATAATTTGGCACCTCGTAGCTTTTCTTTAACGTCTCGAACACCTTTTTCCAACCGTCCGTGGTCACGTCTGCCTTGCCCGTCGCCGGATCTACGATGTTCAGATCAAGTCCTGTGTTAATATTCGTAGGTCCGAACAAGTCAATGCCGATGTAGTTCACGCCGTTATCGTTTCTTGTCACTTGCTTGCCAAGCTCGATAAGCTCATCCCACGTCGATTGATCGTCCTTCGGGTACGAAACGCCGAATTTATCGAAAATATCTTTGTTGTAGAACAATACCGGCACGTTGATCGAGAACGGAATGACCGACAGCTCGTTTTCTGGCGAATATTTGGTGATCGCATCTAGAACAGCTGGTTTTAAGCGGCTTAGATCGACTCCGTTTTTGTCTACGTATGGCTTCAGATTCTCGACCAGGTCCAGATCCTTGTAAGTCGTTGAAACGGCCGATGTCGATGCGAAAATAATATCTGGCACAGTGCCCGCTGTAATGAGCGGCTCGAGCTCTACATCCTCTGGCGCATCTACCCATTCAAGCGTAATGTTTGGATATTTCTTCTTCGTCGGTTCTACGAGAAACTTCTGAAACTCCGTTTCCGTTACGGTAATGCCTGCGCGAAGCACCTTCAGCGTAATCGGCTCCGTGCTGACTTCCTCGGTTTTCTCTGTTTCCTTATTCGTACTAGAGCTTTGATCACCRCCGTCAGTCGCTGCCGGCTTATTGCCACTGCCTGAAGCGCATGCAGTTAGCGACGTCACGACAACCATTATACTGATAAGAAGAACAACAAATTTTTTCATTCCCAAAACCCCCATTTTTCATTTTCGATGTCTGTGGACAAATAAAAAGAAGACGCACTTCGTTTCGAAGCGCGTCTCCGTTTATACGGTCGACTCACATTACCAATAATTCATATTGTATTAGTCGGTTTTAAATTAGGCTTATAATAGCATCCTGCACGAATCGTGTCAAAGCCTTTTTTTTGCGAAAAAAAACCGCTACCGAGGCATTGTTCGCGTCAGTAGCGGATGTCCTCACATGCTGCTGTTCACTAGCCTTAGTTTAATACGAGATCACATGCTTCTTCCGGCATCCAACGCTTGTCTTTGCCTTCCCACTTCACATTGCAGCCAATCGGATTAGTGAGCGGCACCGCCACCTCGCGGCCTGCCAAGTAATCGTTAAGCGCGTTTTCCAAATCATAGGACGTGATTTTGTCCGCATCCTTCGGCGAATCGACAGCGCGACCCGTGTAGATCAGCTTGCGCTCTTGATCGAACACGTAGAAGTGCGGCGTTCTAAGCGCACCGTAGGCAAGCGCTACCTCTTGCTTCTCATCGTATACATACGTCCAAGGGAAGCCATGCTCCGCAATTCGCTCTACCATTTTCTCGTAAGAGTCGTCCGGATACGCGGTAACGCTATTGGAACTAATGCCGACGAATGATACGCCCTGCGGCGCGAACTTCTCCACCGTTGCGCGAGTCACTTCATCCGAGCCCTTAACGAACGGACAATGATTAGCCGTGAAGAACACGACCAACGCTTTTGAAGCGGTGAAATCCGCTAAGCTGTAATGCTTGCCATCTGTAGCCAGCAAGTTGAAATCCGGCGCTTGCTCGCCAATTTGTAACGTAAAAGCCATGAATACGTTCATCCCTTCTGTTATGAAATAAAATAAAAAAAGGAGACACTCCTTTGGTAGGAAAGTGTCTCCGGTTGACCGGTAGGCTGTGCTAATCCGATAATAACACATTATCCCTACCTGTCAAGTGTGGTTTTAATCTTGCGTATCGTGCTCTTTGATTAAGACTTCGTAGTTTCCAGCGTCTCCAAGTCTTTGTCGATTTTCTCCTTCGCCGTTCGGAGCGCCGTGTTAATGTCGACGCCTCCTATGGCCACATCTTTAGCAGCATCGTTAATATATTTGGTGATCTTGCTTTCATAAATGTTCGGCTTATGGATTTGGCGAGGCTCGGTTTTGAAAATATTCTCGATCGTCTTGCCCTTCAGCACCTCGATATCCGCGCCGTATTCCTTCTCCAGCTCCGGCAGATCGAGCACTGATACGCGGCCGTTGCGAGTTATGATCCGCTGCACTTCTTCCGACAGCATATATTCAATCACCTGATAGGCTTCATCCTTATGCTTGCTCGCTTTCGACAGCGTTAACGTATGAACGTTAATCTCGATGCTTGTGCCAAGCGCGTCCTCGAAATTCGGATGCGGCGCGAAGTCCCAGTTGAGCGTAATGCCCTGCTTGCGCAGCTCCTCAAGCGGACCTACAAGCTGAGCTAGATTGTGCGAATATAGCGCCAAGTTCTGATCGTTGTAGAACACATCGTCCTTATCCGCGTATTTGTACTTATCGTCTGTGCCGATAAACCCAGGAATGCTGTATAGCTTCTTGAGTGTCTCGAATACCTTCACCCATTCGGGCGAAGTGACTGCCGCCCTATTCGTAGCAGGATCGATAATATCGAGCGATAGGCCGCTAGCCAGTCTCGCCGGCTGCAAATCAATGCCGATATAGTTAACTCCGGCGTCCGCTCTTGTCAGCTGCTTCGCCGTATCAAGAATTTGATCCCAGCTCTGCACCTCCGTCGGATACGGCACGCTGAATTTATCAAAAATATCTTTGTTGTAATAGATAACGGGCAGATTAACCGAGAAAGGCACCTGATTGCCGCCGCTCTTCAGCTCGATCGATTCGTTCACGCTCGGCTTGATCTTCTTGTCATCGTACCCGAATTTTTTCTTGAACGGGGCGAGCTCTTCAGCTAGACCAGCCTCCTCAATAGCGGTGTACGAGCCGCCGAAAATAATGTCCGGGATAATGCCTTGCGTAAGCAGCGGTTCGATTGGATCGCCCTCCGGCACGTCGATCAGCTTCACCTTGATATGGGGAAATTTTTTTGCGATCGGCTCATTAAAATACTTATCGACCTCCGTTGCAGTAAGCGTCACTCCGCCCCACTTGAATACAAGCAACTCGACAGGCTCTTGGGACGGTTTATCCGTAGCGGCCGGCGTCGGCGTTTTCTGCGTCCCTTGCGCGCAAGCCGTTACCCCTACAACAACCATCACGATTAAGATAGGCATCAACCATTTTGCAATCTTACTTTTACCCATTCCTCAACACTCTCCTTTTGGCCAAATACAAACAAAAAAGACGGAGGCATACTTCCTGCTAGGAAGCACATCTCCGTCCGAACGGTCGAAACCGTATGCCATTTGGTAATACCAAGTTCTCTTGTGGGATTAAATATAGTTTCTTGGCAATCGAATTGTCAACCACAAAAATTATGCTTGACCTTCCAAAACTCGGGATGCTACGATTGTTGTCATAAATTCCAACTAAACAACTATGAATAATAATGTTTAGTTCCATAATCGACCGTTCTAACGGAGAAACACGATCCTTGTGCTTCTCCGTTTTTTTGTGTTGCTAAGGGAGGTGATGACAACATGATAGAGCTGGTTAGCGCCGAGCGCTGCATCCAATGCGGGCTCTGTGTGAAGGTATGTCCAACGAACGTATTCGATGAGGACGATAACGGCTTGCCCTATATTGCACGGCAGGAAGATTGCCAGACCTGCTTCGTATGCGAGGCGCATTGCCCAGTAGATGCGCTATACGTATCGCCTCAGGCTGATGTGCAAGAAGCAGTCGATGAGGAGCAGCTTATAGCATCCGGCCTGCTTGGCAGTTGGCGCGCAACGATTGGCTGGGGGCCCGGGAGAACGAAGCTTGCATCCGTCGATACGACGGAATTTATCAATCGGATTTTGCCTCCACGACCTGCCAGACCCAATTATAACAATCGAACATGAGAGATAAAACGATCTATTAGAGAGGGGCTATATGCCATATGAAACTGCGTTTGCTGACTGTCATTTCTTTAGCTGCAATATTGCTTGTAACCGGATGCTCCGCGAAGAGYGGAACTACAGAGGGACAGGCGTCGAATAAGCCCGCTGATGCCGCCGCTGCCCAGACCGATAAACCTAAGGAAGAAGCTCCTGCCGCTGCCGAACCCGTAACCCTATCGTTCTATGTAGGCGGAGGCACGCTTACCGATACGGAGTTCAAAATCTTCTTCGAGGAGCCGGTGAAGAAGAAATTCCCTCATATTACGCTCAAGCTCGTCAAACCTGCGGAAGGCGTTACGCCTGCTGAGGTGCTCACTTCAAGCGACGTTCCCGACATCGTTTACTTGACGAGCGGATCCTATCACGCGTTCCAGGATCTTGGCGTCATGGAAGACTTAACACCTTACATCGAGAAATATAAGTTCGACACGAAGCGCCTAAAACCGGTGCTTCTGGATACGATCATCAACTTCTCAAAGCAAGGCGAAATCTTCACGCTGCCGTTCTCCTCCAATGTCGCYGCTCTGTTCTATAACAAAGATATTTTCGATAAGTTCGGCGTGCCTTATCCTGGCGACGAGCAATTAACTTGGGAGCAAGCGCTTGAAATCGGTACGAAGCTGACACGTTCGGACAACGGCGTTAATTATATTGGCATTGACGTACAGAACGGCCCAGCCTCGCTGCAGCGCAGCTATGGTATCGCCGCTCTTGATCCGAAGACGGGATTGCCTGCGCTGCAATCGGAGCATTGGCAGAACGTATTCCRGATTTTGAAACAAAACTATGACATTCCAGGTTTCGTCCAAGGCGACAAATATACGTACGATCGCGATGCGTTCCTCGTCGACCAGAACGTAGCGATGCGCCCGACGCTGCTGGCGAATCTAATCGGACCGCTCGAGGAGCTTCGCGCACAAGGCAAACCGCTTAACTGGGACATCGCGCCGATTCCGAACTTCAGCGATAATCTCGGCGTGAACAAGGAAGCGAACGTTCACTCGCTCGTCATTTCCAGCGTCAGCAAACATAAGGATGTTGCATTCCAGGTTCTTGATTATATTCTATCCGACGAAGTGCAGCGCATCGTTGCACGCAACGGCCGCGTGCCAGCTATTGTTGCGCCGGAGCTGGAGAAGGAATTCGGTGCGGACATCGAGGTGCTGAAGGATAAGAAGATCGCTAATATTTTCACAACCCAGCCTTCGGTTCTTCATCTTGATCCTAACGAGAACTACGTTTCCCAGCATCTGAACAAAGCGATTGAGGACATCGCGCTGCGCGGAGTCGACATCAATACGGCTGCAAGAACAGCGGAAGATCTCATTCTTAAGGAGCTCGAAACGGTTAAAAAGACTAAATAACACCAGGAGGCGATAAGGATGAGCTCGAACGTTACGAAGCAACTAACGGCCGATGTACTCGTCATCGGCGGCGGTCCTGCAGGGGCTTGGGCGGCGTGGAGCGCCGCCTCGAAGGGGGCGAAGGTCGTGCTCGCCGACAAGGGTTACCTCGGGACGAGCGGCGCGACTGCGCCCGGCGGTACGAATCTGCTTTACTTGCCGCCGGATCAGGCGCTGCGCGATCAAGCGGTCGAGCACCGCTTGAAGGGGGGCGGCTTCCTATCGGAGCCGTCCTGGACGTATCGGGTGCTCGATCAGGTCTATATCAATCTGGAGCGGATYGAGAAGTGGGGTTACCCGTTCGTCCGCGACGAGAACGGCACCCCGATGCGCGGTCATCTGCAAGGACTGGAATATATGAATCTGATGCGGAAGGTCGTACTGAAGGCAGGCGTTAAGGTGCTTGACCAGTCGCCGGCGCTAGAGCTGCTAACCGATGAGCACGGTGTAGGCGGGGCGCGGGGCATCTCGCGCCTAGACGGCAAAGAGTGGGAGGTACGAGCGAACGCCGTCGTCATCGCGACCGGCGGCTGCGCCTTCCTTAGCAAGGGTCTCGGCTGCAACGTGCTCACCGGAGACGGTCTGCTCATGGCCGCCGAGCTTGGCGCTGACTTGTCGGGCATGGAATTCAGCCGCGCTTATGCGCCAAGCGCCGCCTTCGGCACCATCACGCGCGGCCGCTTGCTCGGCTGGGCTACTTATTCCGACGAGGAAGGCAATATATTGAACAGCGACGGCAATCGTGCCGGCATTCTGCAAAAATATATAAGCGAGGGCAAGAAAGTATACGCCGTCCTCGATAAAGCAGATACCGAAGAGAAGCGCAATATTTTGCGCCACTCCCACGCCGTATTCTTCCTGCCGTATGACCGTTCCGGCATCGATCCTTTCACGCAGCGGTTCCCGTTGACGCTGAGGTTCGAGGGAACGGTTCGCGGCACGGGCGGTATCCGCATCGTCGGCGAAGATTGCAGCACGACCGTAGCCGGGCTCTATGCGGCTGGCGATGCCGCTTCTCGCGAGCGACTAATGGGCGGCATGTCCGGCGGCGGCGCCTTCAACGCTTCATGGGCCAYTTGCTCCGGCACATGGTCGGGCGAGGCTGCTGCCGCTCACGCGCTGCGTCAAGAGCGCGATGCAGACCAGCGCAATCTACGCGCTGCCGGTCGCTATGGCATCCGCCAAGCTAGCGACGACAGCGACTCCGTTAATGAGCGTACACGCTCTTTATCGCAAGCGGAGCAAAATGAGCTAGTGAAGGCGTTGCAGCAAGAAGTATCGCTGAACATCAACTACTTCCGCAGCGTACCTGGACTACAGGCATCGCTTGCACGATTGCAACCTCTTTGGCAATCAGCTTCCGCCCGCTATGCAGGATCTACCATCCAACAGCGTCTCCGCTCGCGTGAGCTCGCTGCGATGGCCGCAACGGCACGATGGATGCACACAGCCTCCCTCGAACGCAAAGAGTCGCGCGGCATGCATGCACTGAGGGAATATCCCGAACAAGATCCTAGCCAGCTTCATCGCATCATCTTGTCCGGAATCGAAACGATAAACATCAGCCACGAGCCCGTACCCGGCTCCATCAAAGATAGAGTCATCCGAAGCATCGGCTAACCCAATCCCCCTCGAAGTCACGCCGTCTTCGAGGGGGAAACTCACAGACTGATATATCCTCATTCTGCACACCTCTCAACGCGGACTACCGCTCTCTCTTTCTCTTTAGCGCACTCTCCCTTCTAATCAGGCCTCTACCTTTTACACCCTTTAGCTCACTCTCCCCTCTACTCAGGCCTCTACCTTTTATACCCTTTACCACACTCTCCCCTCTACTCAGGATATCAACAATCTCCTCAACCTACCTCCTGAGCTGATGGGAGAGTGTGAGAAAGGAAATAAAAGCACCTTATTTGTTATACATCAATATCCAAAATTCAGTAGCAGCAAGGAAGAGGACAAAGCGAAGCTTGCGTACTATTTCTGAGCTGATGGGAGAGTGTGAGAAAGGAAATTATGAAGCATGAACGTTAAAGAAGGATGTTCCGGGGAGTCTTCGATCTTGCGAAGACGTGGAACATCCTTGCTCTGTTATTGATGGGTTGGTTGGTACGTTAGCGGCGTCTGGATTGCGAGGAGTGAGAGGTTTGAGGCGTGTCGTAACGCTTGCGCTCTGAACGCTCGATTTGTATGATTTTTCCGTCATGCACCGTAATGACAATCGAACCATACTCCGTGCCGTCCACCTGTGCTTTGACCCGTCTCAACCACTCGTCTGTCACTTCAAACGGTTTCCCCATTAGCTATTCCTCCTGAACGTAAAATAAAGGCTCTCTCCCCTTGCTTCCAACTTACTCCGAGGCTACTCTTCCCGGTCTTATCGATCGCAAGAGTGGCGTCGTATCATAGGAAGCCATCGATACTTTGCCGTTGGAGCCAAATCCGATCGCTGCTCGCCAACTGCCGAGCAGCCCCTTGTCGATAAGCTCCTGCTCATTCACTTCAATCGGCAAATCGGCATGATGGGCAACGAACAGCGCATCGGCTGGACAATACGCCTCGCACATGAAGCAGGTCTGGCAATCTTCCTGCCTTGCAATGACGGGAATACCGTCATCGCCGCTGTCGAATACATTCGTCGGGCATACTTTGACGCATAGATTGCATGATATACAACGCTCCGCGCTTACGAGCTCAATCACAGCCTTGCCGCCTCCTTCTCGACTACCACTGGAGAAACGATGTCATAGGAGCGCGGAGGCACTTGTTCCGGACGTATCGTAATATGCTCGATACCCGAAAGCAGAAGACGATGCGAAAGCGCTGGGTTCAGATTCGGATATTCGCGAAAACCATGCATCCCTCTTGTCTCCTTGCGCGCGAGCGCAGCCGTATACATCCAACGGGCAGTAGCAACCATTGCTGCCGTCTCCCGCGCTCGCACTCTTCCTTGAATCRTATTCGGCACAGACCCTTTAATAGCGGGCCAAAGCGAGTGAAGTCTCTTCAGCGACGCTTCCAACACCGGCTCGCTTCTGAAGTAGTTAATGTCCAGCGGGAACACTTCCTGCTGCACTTGCTCAACTACTGCCCTCGTATCAATTAACTCGGTGGACTGCGCATTTCGCTCTAGACCATAAGCTCCGGCAGGGCTCAATTGCCGTACTCTCGCGTCCTTCGCTTGCGCGAGCGCAAAGTCGGCCGCTCCTTTGCCTGACCATGTGCCCGACGCGATAGCCCATGAGGCGTTATACGCGCCGCCACCCGACCTTGCGCCGGCAGTCTTCTCGCGCGAGGCCGCGTCGCCGGCCGCGAACAGTCCGGCAACGGTAGTCGAACAGTCATAATCGATAAGCCTTAACCCGCCTGTCCCGCGAATCGTTCCTTCAAATCGCATCGTTAGCGGAAACCGCTGCGTGAAAGGATCGATACCGGCGCGATCGAAGGGCAGAAACCATACAGGCGTGGAGAGCCTTAAGATGCGGCGCTTCTCCTCGGTATCTGCATGATTAAGGATGGCGTATACCGGCCCCTTCAACAGCTGCTTCGCCATAAAATCAGATTCGCGCGGCCCGCCTTCGTGAAGCACATGACCTTCTTCATCGTAAAAGGTCGCCCACCCGAGCATCCGATTGCGAGTTATGGTGCCGAATGCTGCCGTCGTCGCATACTGTCTGCTGAACTCCATACCGGATAGATCCGCGCCGAGCTCGGCTGCCATCAATAAACCGTCGCCTGTCTGTACGTTACAGCCAAGACCTTTGCTTAGAAATGCGCAGCCTCCTGTCGCAATGACGACAGCGTTCGCGCGGACCTCCCAGTCTTTACCGTCCAGGCGCGAGATGCCGCGTGCTCCGCCTACGCCATGCTCATCCGTCAGCAGCTCCAGCGCGGGACATTGATCCAATATCCGCACGCCTGCCTTCAAGACAACCTTGCGCATAATTTGCATATATTCCGGCCCTTGCAAATGCGCTTTGAACAGATTTCCATTACCATCAAGAGGAAACCGATACCCCCATTGCTCCAGCAGCTCGATATTCAGGTACGCTTGCTCCATTAAGCGGTGGATCCACGGCGCTTCCGACAGATTGCCTCCGCCTTCAAGCCGATCCTCCACCGCCTGCTCCCGCTTCTCCTGATTCGGGGGCACATACAAGAAGTTCGTTCCGCCTGGGGCGGTTGCTCCGCTAGTCCCTAAATACCCTTTGTCGACTAACACCGTACGTGCGCCATGTGAAGCCGCGCTCCATGCAGCCCACGCACCTGCAGGACCTCCGCCGATGATCAGGACGTCCGCATCCAGTTTTACCGCAGCTTCTGTGGCTCCCATATCGTTATCCCTCCTCTCCACTCTTAATAAAAGTCGACGATAGTCTGCTTCTATTCTTGTTCGGACTGGCCTTCGCCGCTAACCAAAATCGGTAGAATGCTCTCACCTAGAGGACGGCGCGTATTCGGCTTCTCCTGCTCGTGGAATGAAGGATCGAGCGAGTCCAAATCTCCACGATAGCCTAGCGCTATAACGGCGTGTAGCGAAATATTCGCAGGCACCTGCAGCAATTCACGGGCTGCTGCCTGGTCGAAACCGCCGATCGCACGCGTCGAGAGGCCAAGCAGTCTCGCTTGAAGCGCGATAGACGCCCAAGCTGCGCCCGTATCGAACGCATGCGCTCCGTTCGGATCCCCGTTTTCTTTCACATTTTGCGATGCGACTAAAATAAGAACCGGCGCGTTAACCGACCATAGCTTGTTTCTCGGCTTAATAAAGGACTGGAACACCTCATGCTCCGCTTGCTCCTTCGCCACATAGAACCGCCATGGCTGCTGATTGCTTGAGGATGGGGCCCACCTGGCCGCTTCCAATACCGTGTATAGAACCTCTTCGCTCACCGGACGGTCTGCGTATGATCTTGGCGACCAGCGATTAAGGAATAGCGGATGCACCGGGTATTCCGGTTGTCTCGTCTTCGTTACATCAGGGCTATATGCCTGCTCAATGGGTTGATCCTCTGTTGTGATAGGTGTTGTACTCATTTCCTTCATCTCCTGTTCGATTAAAAATGCAAAAAAGACGCATAACAATCGAAACGAATCTCGATTCTCATGCGCCTCCAGTTTACTAGCGAGCGCTATTGCTTATTCACTCCACATATCCGACTAATACAATAGGATTAAATATAATTTATCATGAGACTACGAATTCGTCAATAGTCCGAGACGCCTGAACCATTAGTTTTTGCCAACCATTTGCTTCAGTTCAGATAGAAGCTGATCCAACTGGGCGTACTGCTCAACCATCGTATGAATCTTAAGATCTTGTGTCTCCATGCTTGCATGTACTTCTTCTACGGACGCCATATTCTGCTCCGTCGTTGCAGCAATATTGACCATTTCGTCTGCCATGGCGGCATATTGCTCGTTCAAGCGCGCTGCAGAGCTGCCCACCGTAATGGAATGCTCCTTAACGAGACCTGAATTCTCATTAATTTGACCGATTAGCGACTTGACCTGTTGTGAAGCTTCCTTGCTTGTCTGCACGGCGGACTGACCGCGCTCTACCTGCTCATGCACTGCGCTGATCTGCGTCCGTATGCCCGACAAAATATCGGCGATCTCATTCGTCGCCTTGCGGGAATTGTCGGCCAGCTTACGTACCTCTCCCGATACGACGGCAAAGCCTTTGCCATGCTCGCCTGCTCGCGCTGCTTCTATCGCGGCGTTAAGCGCAAGCAAGTTCGTCTGCTCCGAGATGTCGCTGATCGTGCCTACAATCGAACTGACGCGATCGTTCTGCTCGCTTAACAGCTTCATCATCTCTACCGTATGACCGATAATGACGCGAACCCGCTCAACCTCTGTGCTAAGCGACTCCATCTGCTCGCTATTCCGCTCAGTGAGCTCAGCGTTCTCCGTGGAATAACGCTCCAGCAGCGTCGTGCCGTCTAGCAGCAGCTTCACGTCATTGTCAATCGATTGGGTCGATTCATTAATATTCAGAATCGTTCCCGTCTGCTTCTCGATCGCCGCCGACATCTCGCTGAAGGTTGCCGTTACTTCGCGGGATATATCACCCGTTGAACGAACGGTCGATTGCTGGCTGCTGCTGAATTCAGTCAGCAACATAATGGATGACTTCATTTTGTCCAATAGCGCTTCGGCCATGTCCTTGGATGCTACTGCTTCCTTCTGCTTCTCCATCACCTGGAGCTGCAGACGTCTGCTGAAATTCGACGATACCGCAAGCGCCGCCGTTGCGAAGATGAGATACAGATACAAATAAACGAGCGACTCGTCCGGGAACAACCGCGGCTGCAATTCCGAATCGAGGAAGATATATGTACTGAGAGCTGCACCTAGAACACCAGTCAATATAATGGCTTTGTAGTCCGCATACAGCGTAATCACGGCGATATTGACATACACCATGAAGTAGGTGCTTACGATCGGATTAGGGTCTGAGACAATCAGCATCGTAACGAGGAGCGTCATAATGAACGGAATGATGTACTTGATTTTGTCCGGCATAATTCGCTTGTAGGTCAGGAACGTCGTGCCGCCGCAAGTGATCAAGCCTACGCCAGCCAGAAGCAGCACTAATTGCGCCGATAGTCCGATGGCTAGATCAGTTAGAACGCCTAAAGCGAGCAACCCCCACAAAATTTTAATTAATAATCGGTTACGCTTGTCCAGATCTGTTAGCTCAACAACTGATTGTTTCATAACTTTTCCGCCTTTTCGCTATTTGCTATTATTGTACTATTCTGCGACTAATCTTCTTCTCGGCAGAATGTCTTGCGGACTAATCATCCATTCGAATCGATGTTTATTTTGATAGACTTGCTCCACGTCAATTAACACCGGATTCACATAATCGCCTTTATAAAAAATTTTGTCGCCCAGCTTCTTCAGAGGCACTTGGAACGTGACCCTAAGCGCGCGCATGAATACTGGCTCCATTAGAGAAACATAATATTTGATCCGCTCTCCTTCGGCAAAATATACGCAAGCGGATAGCAAGTCCGCAATATATCGTCCTCGAAAGGAGCGCAGAATAGCCATTTTGTCGATTTCGGCTACCTCGGATGCCGCTGCTATAACGTCGGGATGCTCATGAAAGGGAGCTGTTGCATTAATCTGGCTGTCAGTAATGCTATACGGCTTAAATTCGGTAGTGCCTACATATTGGCCTTCATCGGTTACGATGATGTATTTGGCAAGCGACTTGTCCGAAAACTCAAGTTCGTAACCTTTCTCTCGCCAGACGGTTGTCCAGATGCCGTTGAACATGGCCAGCTCCAACTCATTTTCCACACGTTTAAACATGGTTTACACTCCTTTATGTCTATTTTCCTACTTTTTCCACATATTTGAACCCACAACAGGTTTATCGGAATAAACAACTGAAAATTTTACCATTTACAAAAAGAAAACCCCCGCCTTAATTTGGATAAGCAGACCTATCCAAACCAAAACGGGAGTAATCCGTGCACGTTTCTATGCATCAATAACTAGGTCGTTTGAACTTTCACGTCCGATATTCCCGCCACCCGGACTGGGCGCGGAGGGAGAATACGGTCGATGAACGGGGTCTGATCGAGTGCAGCAAGCTTCTGCCTGCCGGGACCCCAGCCAATCGTCTCACGCCAGCTGCCGAGAATGCCTTTGGATGCCAGTTCGCCCTCATCTACCTGTATCGCTTCATCGGTGAAAGGAGATACGTAGAGTGCGTCTACCGGGCAATAGGCTTCGCATATGAAGCAGGTCTGGCAATCCTCCTGCCGCTTAATGACGGGAGCCCCGCCTTCCGTCTTGTCGAATACGTTCGTTGGACATACCTTCACGCATAAATTGCACCCAATGCATCGTTCTGCGCTTACAAGCTCTATCATCCTGCCTGCACCTCCTTAACTGCGCTCTGCACGGCTGACGCGTCATTCGCCGCTGCAGGAGCAGCCGATTCCGGACGCGTCACAATCTGCTCCAATCCCGATACGAGCAGCCGATACTGCTGATTCGGATCGACCTCCGGATATTCGGCCAGCACATGGAGACCTGCGCCTCGCGACTCCTTCCTTGCGAGCGCAGCGGTGTACATCCATCTGGCCGTTGCGGCCATCGCTGCCGCCTCGCGTGCTTGAACGCGCTCCGTAGCCGTCTCCGGCTGCTGCTCGTTCACCTTCGGCCACAGCTCATTCAACCGACCCAGCGACTCGGTCAATCCCGCTTCCGTACGGAAATAGTTGATCTGAAGCGGAAGCACCTCGTCCTGGATCGCCTTGACAAGCTCGCGCGTATCGACCGGCTCTCCTTCGTTCGCGAGCTGTTCCTGCTTCCGCAGACCATATCTGCCTGCTGGCTGAAGATTGCGTTCGCTCGCGCTGCGGCTCTGCGCCCGCGCATACTCTGCCGCTCCTTTGCCCGACCATGTGCCGGAGCAGATCGCCCAAGAAGCATTGAACGCGCCGCCGCCGGACGCGGCGCCCGTAATGCGCTCGCGTGTCGCAGCGTCTCCGGCCGCATACAGGCCGTTCACCGTCGTTGCGCACTGCTCGTTCACGATACGGATGCCGCCAGTACCGCGCACCGTTCCTTCATAACGAAGCGTGAGCGGGAACGGCTCGGTGAACACGTCAATACCAGCACGGTCATACGGAAGGAAGAAGATCGCATGCGACTTGCGCAATATCGCCTGCTTCTCCGGTGTATCTGCCTTATTCATAATGGCGTACACCGGTCCCTCAAGCAGCTTCGAAGCGAGAAAATCGCCATTTCGTTGACCGTTCAGCGGGTTGCCGTCTTTATCATAATAGGAAGCCCAGCCAAGCAAGCGGGAGCGCGTATTGGAGCTGTAAGCCGGACTTGGCGCATACCGCCGAGTAAACTCCATGCCAGACAGCTCCGCGCCTAACTCGGACGCCATAAGGTAGCCGTCTCCCGTCAGCACGTTGCATCCTAGCCCCTTGCTCAAAAAGGCGCAGCCGCCGGTCGCAATAACGACCGCATTCGCCCGCACTTCCCATTCACCTTCGTCCTGCCTCAGGAGGCCTCGCGCACCGCCGACGCCATGCTCATCGACTAACAGCTCAAGAGCAGGAGCTTGGTCTAATATTTTGACTCCGGCACGCTTCACGACCTTCCTCATAAGAGCCATATATTCCGGCCCTTGCAAATGATCGCGCATCGGCGTTCCGTTCTCATCGCGTACGAATGGATAACCCCATTGCTCGACCAACTCCAGATTGATATACACCTGATCGAGCACTCGGTGAATCCAATCGGCCTCAGCCAAGTAGCCGCCTGACTTCAGCCTCGCCTGAACAGCCGCTTCCCGCAGTTCCTTGTCTGGAGGCAAATACAGCAAGTTCGTTCCTCCCGGCGCCGTAGCTCCGCTCGAGCCCAAGTAGCCTTTGTCGACGAGGACGACTTTTGCTCCTTCCTTAGCTGCGCTCCATGCAGCCCATGCGCCGGCCGGCCCGCCACCGATGACAAGTACATCCGCCGTTACATTCACGTTTTTTTGTTTGCTCATTGCTATGCCTCCGTATCGTTTGATGATTGCGGGTATGAAGTCATGTTGACCAAGCCAAAAAAAAAAGGAGACGTACATTCGCCGTAACGAATTGCACATCTCCATTTGTATGGTCAATGACTAGAAATCACTTATAATCCCTAGTGGTATAGTATGAAATTAATTTGTATCTTATCATCTTGCCTCATGGTTGTCAATGATTCAAAACAGCGAATAGCGGTTATATATAAGCAGCATTACTATTTTCTAACGATAAGGAGTGGGTGGCAAATGGCAAAGATGAATGCAAGCAGCGGTGTGTTGATAGGATCACTGGTAGGTGGCGCCATTGGCGTCGTATCCGCATTGCTTTACGCTCCAAAATCAGGCGCTCAGACGCGGGAGGCGCTAGCAGGGAAAATCCAGACTGTCAAAGCAAAGTCGATGAATCTCGTCGCTGCYGCTGGCAACCACACGAAATCGATTGGACGAAGCGTAGCCGAGGAAGCTACGGATTTAGCCAGTCATGCGAAGCAATCAGGCGAAAAAATAGTAGAGTCGATCCACTCTTCCAAGGAGGAAGTCAAGCATGCAATGAACGCTAATGGGAGGTAATCGAATGAACAGCTTATATTTTCTTCGTGCACGAATTAAGCACGAAATCGACAAAGAGAAGCAGGCAGCGAAGGTGAAGTCCATGCCAATGAACACCATGGCGCCCAATGAGCAGGAGATCATTCGACTAGGTCTGGATATGAAGCATATGAAGACGAACAGTGAAATTATGGAGGAAGGATTGGTCCCCGATCCGATCCAATAACTTCCCAATAATCATAAGAGAAAGCTCCCTTTGGAAATGCAACATGCATTCCCAAAGGGAGCTTTCTCTTAGAGGGGACAGAACTACTTGCCGTCCTGTCCCTCTTCCCGCTCCTCCAACAGTTCCTTCAGCTTCCCGATTGCACGCTTCTGAATCCGGGACACGCTCATCTGCGAAACCCCAAGCCTGGCAGCGATATCGCGCTGCGGAAGCCCGTTGTTATAAGCGAGAAGGAGCACTTCCTTCTCCTCGTCCTTCAGCTGTCCCAGCGCTTCTTCCAGGTCAAGCCGGATGTCAACGGTTTCATATTCATTCTGCTCGGTAACGATAAAATCACCAATGGTGGCGTTGCTGTCTCCTTCGTTCGAAAGAGGCGTATCCAGCGAAACATAGTTGTACGCTTCTCTGCTCGAGAGCACCTCGATCGTCTCTTCGACCGTCAGCTCCAGATGAACGGCAATCTCTTCGATCGAGGGGGAATGTCCACGCTCTACCGTAAGCTGATCAATAGCCTGCTGAATAAGCAGGCCTTTCTCTTTGATCCGCCGCGGTACTTGAATATACCAAGATTTATCGCGCAAATAATTTTTTAGATGCCCCACGACGCTTTTCATCGCATACGCTTCGAACGGTATCTCTCTGCTCGTATCGTATTGCTGGAACAATCGAAGCATCGATAATTGGCCAACTTGAAATAGATCCTCATATAAATCGGGACGACTGCGCGACAGCCTGGCTGCCGCCATCCTTACGATCGGTTCGTAATTGGCTAGCAAAAGCGTAGCTGTATCATTGCAAGCCGTAGCCTGGTAAACCAGCATTTTCTCAATAGCTTCCTTGGCATCCAGGCTGGATGAATTCGAATTCATGCCATCTCCTCTTTCCTACCAATCTGCTTGGTGAGAATAACCTCCGTACCTCTATCGGTGCGCACCTCAACATTATCCATCAGCGCATGCATTAGAAAAAGGCCGAGGCCGCCCGCCTTGACGTCGTTCAAGCTTTTGAGGTGATGGGAAACAAATTGCTGTGTGGCATTGTCGTAATCAAAGCTGTTTCCATCGTCCTTGACTCGGATGCAAATGCCTTGCTTATCAAGTTCAATACGAATGTGGATCATTCCCGACTGTCCGCTCTCATAGGCATGCAAAACGGCATTCGTGCACGCTTCGGTAACGGCCACCTTCATATCTTCCATTTGCTCGAACGAGAATCCGGCTTTCTCTGCAATCCCATACAGGGCAAGCCGGACTATGTTGATGTATTGTGCTTCAGCGGGTATCGTAACCGTTATGCTGCATGGAGTCGTATTCATTTCTTCTCCCTTTCCTTTATGAATTCTATTATAGCTCATATTTTTTTGATTTTTGTCCATATTCTGACCGTCGAGGCAATTCCGTCGCATACGGCGCCAACGATTCCTTCCTCTGCCCTAGCCTCCGTGCTTATAAGGGCAACCTGTGTTCCCAATCGGCTTATCGAGAGTCTCATATCCTCGAGCGCAGCTCTTACCAGCTTCAACGTTCGATACAGCGCGTACAACAGGATAACGAAGGAAACAGCTATAACGGCAACACTGATCGATAGCAGCAGATCCATCCTATTATCACATCCCTTCTATCAGTAGTTACCCTCTCAGGGATGTTCTGAAACAAGGTCATGCTATAATAGATACAACATACGATCTTGTAAGATCATAAAATCATAAACAAGAAGGTGTTAATGATGCTACAAGCTATACGATTTCCTATTCGATTGAAAATTGTCGTCGGCTATTTTCTCATCGTTTTATGTCTAGGCGTCTCTATCGTAATCGTCACTGACAGAATCTCTTCCTTGCAGCATGAGATTGAAACAATAACGAGTCATGACATCGAGGTTCATAACCTCATTAACGGGATCGAGAACGATATCATCAGTATGGAGACGGCGCAGCGCGGCTTTATCATTACCGGCAACGAGTCGTATCTCAAGCCTTATCAGGAAAGTATTACGACATGGAAAGCCAACTATAATAGTCTCACCGGACTCATCGCATCGAACCCTAGCGTGCAGAAGGATTTGGAAGGCTTAGGGATATCCATTCAGCATTGGATCGACACGTCCGGCGAACCCGTCATCGCGCTTAAGAGAGCGGGTGACGAAGAAGGCATCCTTGCTTTCTTCCGCAATGACATCGGCAAGCAGGATATCGACCAGCTTCGGATTCTTTTCGACAAGCTGCGAAGTTCAGAGGTCGAAGCAACGAAGACGCATATTATGCAGCTAGATAACCGCAACGATCTGCTTGCAATCGGCCTGTACGCCATGCTTGTAGTCGTTGCCGCCGTCGCCTTCCTTATCGTTTATATGATTTCCGGATCCATTGTAAAAACCATTAAACAGGTATCTCAGACGATTACGGAAATCGCTTCGGTAGGCGGTGATCTTACGACGCGAATCAAAGTGAAAACCCGTGACGAAATAAGCGAATTAGCAGATGCCACCAACACGCTGCTGACAAGCCTGGATATGCAAAATTGGATTCAGAAGATGGTTGCGGAAGTTGCGACCATGACGCAAGGCATTAACGATATGCAGACGCTTGCCGGGTCGTTCATGACCAAGGTCGCTCCGATGGTCAATGCTGCCTACGGCGCTTTCTATGTTCGTCAAGGGACGGGAGATAGCGGGCGGCTTGTGAAGATTAGCACTTATGCTGCTTATGGCGAAGATCAGGCGATAGAAAGCTTCCGCATAGGAGAAGGACTTGTTGGTCAATGCGCGTTAGAAAACCGGACGTTCTTGCTTAATCACCCAGCCGAATACGGAGCTAAGATTACTTCGGGACTGACGCAGACATCTCCGCAAAGCGTCTTGCTCGTACCGGTTGAGTATGAAGGAAAGGTCGAGGCCGTCATTGAATTCGCTTCGCTTGAGTCATTCACATCCGTGCACCTCAAGCTGCTTGAACAGATCGAGAACCACTTCGGCGTGTCGGTCAACAATGTTGGCGGACGCATGGAAGTCGAGAAGCTGTTGCGGGAATCGCAGTCTCTGACCGAGGAACTGCAGACACAAACCGAAGAGCTGCAAGCGCAGTCCGAGGAATTACAGATGCAGCAAGAGGAAATGCGCATGACGACGGAGCATTTGGAGGAACAGAACTTATTCGCTGAACAGAAGACGAAGGAATTGGAGCTGGCGAAAAAAGAGCTCGAGGAGTATGCGGACAAGCTGCGCACAAGCTCGCAGTACAAGACGAACTTCTTAGCCAATATGTCGCACGAGCTGAGAACGCCGCTTAATAGCATACTGATCCTTTCGCAGATGCTGTCCGAGAATGACAATGATACGTTGACTGCCGAGGAAGAAGGCTACGCGCGCGTTATTCATACGTCCGGCAACGATCTGCTAATGCTGATCGACGATATTCTTGACTTGTCCAAAATCGAGGCTGGCAAAATCACGCTGATGATCGATGAAGTGAACGTAACCGAAATTCCCGAGCTGATGAGGCTGAGCTTCGATCCCATTGCGGAGAAGAAGGGGCTTGCTTTCTCCACCACTATCGAGGGAGCCGTTAGTTCTATGCTGCATACGGACGGGCAAAGGCTGCAGCAAATATTGAAAAATCTGCTATCCAATGCTTTCAAATTCACCGATCGCGGCTCGGTTGCGCTCACTATTCGAGAAGCAGACATCAAAGAGATCGGCGAGCTGCTTCCCGAGTATCAGCATGCTGAGGTGCTCGCAATCGCAGTTACGGATACAGGCATCGGCATCCCTGCAGACAAGCAGCGGCTTATCTTCGAGGCGTTCCAGCAGGTCGACGGCAAGACGAATCGACAGTATGGCGGTACGGGGCTCGGCCTCTCGATTTCAAGCGAGTTCGCGAGGCTGCTAGGCGGATGCATCACGCTGCATAGCGTACCGAATCAAGGCAGCGTATTCACCTTATATTTGCCGAGCCTTCAGCATGCCGAAGTCGGGCAAGAGGTTTTGGCCGCATACGAGGAGGTCGCTGTCGCTATAACGGAAGAGCCCGTTCTGACAGCAGCGGCTAAGGAAGATATAGACGTGCTTGCAGGCAAAAAAGTGCTGCTCGTAGAAGACGATGCCCGCAACGTGTACGCCCTCAGCAAGTCGCTCGAGCAAAAGCAGCTTACGGTTACCGTTGCCGGCAACGGCAAGCATTGCTTGGAGCTGCTTGAGAAAGACAACGACTTCGATCTTATTCTTATGGATATTATGATGCCGGTCATGGACGGCTTTGAGACAATGGAGGCGATTCGTAAGCTTCCTAATCTGAAGGATACGCCAATCATTGCTTTAACGGCTAAGGCAATGCGAAGCGACCGCGACAAATGCCTGAAGGCGGGAGCCTCCGACTATATCAGCAAACCGATCCAGACAGACCAGCTGTTCTCCTTGATGCGAGTATGGCTGACGAGGCAGGTGGGACAATGAGTCATGAGCTCGAGCAATCCGATGAGCTGCAAGAGGAACTGGCGCAAACCGAAGAGCTGGCATGTATCGAAACCGAGCTCCTCTTGGAAGGCATCTACCGAAAATACGGCTTTGACTTCCGCCATTACTTGCGGTCGTCACTGCTGCGTCGTATTTACAACCGCATGAGCTTGGACGATCTGCCGACTATCACTTCATTATTGAACAAAGTGCTGCATGAGCCGGACTATTTCGGCGTCCTGCTTAACGACTTCTCGATCAAGGTGACGGAGATGTTCCGCGATCCCGAATTCTTTTACGCTTTCCGCCGGGATGTCATTCCGCTGCTGAAGGATTTGCCGGAAATCCGGATATGGAGCGCGGGCTGCGCCACCGGAGAGGAAGTATACTCGCTTGGCATTCTGCTGCACGAAGAAGGATTGCTGGACAGAACAAAGCTGTATGCAACGGATATGAGCGAGCAGGCGATTCAGACCGCGAAGCAGGGCAAGTTCCCGCTTAAGCGAATGCAGTCGTTTACGAAAAACTATATGCAAGCCGGCGGCGACAAAGAGTTTTCCGCTTATTATACCGCCGACCATGAATATGCGCATTTTCACTCCTTTATGAAGGAGCATCTCGTGTTCGCGCAGCATAATCTCGCGACGGACTGCTCCATCAACGAATTTCACGTCGTCCTGTGCCGCAATGTACTCATCTACTTCGATTCCGTCCTGCAGCATCGCGTGCACGGTCTGATCCATGACAGCCTCAGTCCGTCAGGCATATTGGCGCTAGGCGCCAAAGAGTCGTTCCTGACGCCGTTCAAATCGCGTTACGAGGTGCTGTCGGCAACCGACCGAATCTTTCGCAAGCTGGAGGACTAGCACGGAGATCCCCAACAGTAAGGAGCAGACCAAAGCGTTCTGCTCCTTTCGTTACTTTGAAGTTACTATATCACTCTAAAGTGCGTACTTTTTATTTACCGCTGCTTGGCGCACAATGATGTTAATTCATTTAACACATCATATAGAGGAGTGGTACGTAATGAAAAACACAGAAGCTTTGGTACGCAAAAAAGCGCTTGTAGTCGGAGCAAACGGCGTTATCGGCAAAAATTTGATCGACTATTTGGAACAACTCCCCGACTGGGATATTGTCGGATTGTCACGCCGCGGCGGCTTCTCTGACAGCCGCACCCGTTACGTTGCCGTCGATCTGCTGGATGAATCGGATACAAAAGAAAAGCTGAGCACACTTACGGACGTTACCCATATTTTCTACGCCGCCTATCAGGATCGTCCTACTTGGGCCGAGCTAGTCGCTCCGAACGTCGCCATGCTCGTCAATGTCGTGGATGCGATTGAGCCCATTGCTCCAGGACTTCAGCATATTAGCCTGATGCAAGGCTACAAAGTGTACGGCGCTCACCTGGGCCCTTTCAAGACCCCGGCCAAAGAAACGGATGCCTACCATATACCTCCTGAGTTCAACGTCGATCAGCAGCAATTTTTGGAACGCAGGCAGCTAGGAAGCAGCTGGACATGGTCGGCGCTTCGCCCTTCTGTCGTATGCGGATTCGCGCTCGGCAATCCGATGAACCTGGCCATGGTTATCGCCATTTATGCTTCTATATCGAAGGAACTGGGACTCCCGCTTCGGTTTCCCGGAAAGCCTGGCGCCTACAACAGCTTGCTCGAAATGACGGATGCAGGGCTGCTAGCCAAAGCTACCGTCTGGGCAGCGACGGATGAACGCTGCGCGAACCAAGCGTTTAATATTACGAACGGTGATTTGTTCAGATGGAACGAGCTATGGCCTAAGATTGCTACCAGCTTCGGACTGGAAACCGCGCCTCCGCTGCAAATGTCATTGGAATCGGTTATGGCTGACAAGGAAGCGTTGTGGAAGGGGATGGTGGAGAAAAATGGCTTAGCGAACAACAGCTACAAGGACGTGTCCTCATGGCATTTCGGGGATTTCGTATTTGGCTGGGATTACGACTTCTTCGCCGACGGCACGAAAGCGCGCCGCTTCGGCTTCCATGAATTCATGGATACCGAAAGCATGTTTCTGGATATCTTCGAGGATTTGCGTAGACGTAAAGTTATTCCCGCTTAAGTGAACAATGGCAGCAGAACAACCGGTCCTGATCCATAGCGATCGTGGGTCGATTGTTCTGTTGCCATCCTGCATGTTTACTTATGAATTGTCGTCGTCCCCCTGCGCCATCGGCGCTGCGGACAATATTTTGATACGTCCGCCAAACGCGCGCTCCGCATGCCGGTCTCCCCATCTGCACAGAAGATGAAGTATTTCTTTCAAGCTCCAGCCATATTCCGTAAGCTCGTACTCGACTTTGGGCGGTACCTGATTGTATATAATCCGGCTAATAATGCCGTCGTCCTCCAGCTCGCGCAACTGCTGCGTAAGCACCTTTTGCGTCACCCCCGGCAGCAGGCTCATTAACTCGCCATTTCGTTTCTTGCCGAACGTCAAGTGGAACAAAATAACCTGCTTCCACTTTCCGCCGATTACATCAAGCGTTACCTCAACGGCCGTATTGTATGTTTTTCCCGCTTCCAGCATCGATCGATCTCCTCTCTTCGTTATAGCTCGATACCTATATCCTTAGCCGTCCTGCGGATATATTGCGCAGCTTCAAGGTACTGCTCGTTCGTTGACAGATGCTCGATAATCAGCGTCGTATCGGGGTGCAGCTTGTTCAGTTCTGCAAGGAACGTCCGGTAATCGAGCAGGCCTCTGCCCGGAACGACTTCATCGAGATGAACGGTCAACTTGCCTCCCAGCAAAATATCCTTCGCATGGCAATTCCGGATATGCGGACCGAGCTTGGCGAAGAAATCTCTGATTATTGCCCCATTGTTATAATAAGCCCGCGGGCTGCTGATGATGTTGACGGGGTCGAAGTGGACCCCGAACCCCTGACGGTCAATTGCCTTGTGCAAAGCAAGATACGTATCCGCGGAATCGGGAAACACCCACGGCATCATTTCCAGCGCAAACACAGTGCGTTCCGGCTTAACCGCATCAATAATTTCTCGCGTCGTTTCCACAATAAGATCGAATGTTTCGTCGCTGAAATTATCCGGATCCGGTCCATCCCATTGCTCGCCGCGAGAGCCTGCAATGTTCACGCAAGCCTGCGCGCCGATCCGTTCGGCAAGCTCCAGACGCTGGATGCAATAAGCGATCGCTTCGCGCCTTGTCCGCTCGTCCCGGCTAATCGGATTGCTCCAGGCACCGACCTCGGAAATCAATATATCGTTGTCGCTGGCCGCTTTCAGATAATCGTCCAGCGCAGAAAGGTCATCATCTACCGGGCAAGTCGTTGCGCGGAAGCCTGCCTCCCGCAGCGCCTTCGCCCAGTTGTCCGGATTTTTTTGATCCAAAAACACTTGTCCTCCAAGCCGCATTTCTATCCCGCCTCTTCGCCAAGGTTATTCACATCCCGCTGCTGCTCCAGACTTGTGAACACGCGACAATTATAGCATGAACGCGGCGGCGAGCGGCACTTTCCTTCGCAACAAAACTTATGTCGCAAGGGACGGCGATAGCCGTTTACGCTTGTCTATGAGATGTTTAGAATGAAGAGGCCTTATGCGTATCGGGGCACCAGCGGGCCGTCCGGTGATACCGGAGCAAGACGTCTACCGCCTCTGCCGACCGCAGGAAGGTCAAGGCTTCGAAGGCATACGCACGGACATACCGGTCGGAACTGTCGAGTGCCTGCTCCAAGGCCTTTACAACGACGTCCGCATTCCCGTATTTGCCGATGCGAAGCAGCGAAAGAGCTGCCGTATACCCGATCTTATTATGAATGTAATCCTGATTGGCGACAAAATCTTTGTCCGCGTACATGCTGGCCGACTCTTGCGTCTGGCCCGTCGTTTCTTGCCATACCGACTCTTGGAGCGTCCGGGATAGCGACTCGACTGCAAGAGCCGATGGCGACGCGAGCAGACCGAGCGCTTCGGCGGCGTTCCGTCGTACCCATATGCTTTCATCAGCAAGGGCGCGAATGAGCGCTTGCTCCGTACCGCCGTCATGACTGCCGATCATGCCAAGCGCAAAGCAGGCAAGGGCGCGTCTTCTCTCCTCCGAATGTTCAAGCAATGCAATTAAACCGTCAATTGCCGAAGAGCCTGCTGCCGGGAGAGCGTAAGCAGCGCGCAGCGCGGATACGTTCGTTCCGTCGCGAATAACGCCAAGCAGTGCCTGAACGCCCGCATCGCCCATTCCCGCAAGACGATAAGCGGAATCTAGAGCGTCGTCTTCCGAGGATTCTCCGAGAAGACCCGCGATCTGAGACGCGTTTCCATCTGCCTGCCCTGCTGCTTGCATCTCTGCTCCACGGAGCCACTGCCATACATCCGACCAGATGCGGGGGAACGGATATTCCCGTTGTCCGGCAGGAACCGGGAATTCCGTTTCCTGATTGTTCCAGCTTGGAGAAGCCGGCGGTCTCAGTCTGGCGAATTGGAATTTCAACATATAGCGGTCCGTTGTGGACGTGTTCAACGAAGCCTTATGCCAGAGGTCGAAATGAACGAGCACCATCGTGCCCGCAGGACCGGTCGGCAGCGAAAAAGGTTTGTCCTTGCCCGGGAATTTCTCCTTGTATTGAGAGCCGGGCATAATAGCGGTCGGACCGAGCTGCTCGGTGACAGGTTGCGTATAGTAAAAGATCATCGCCCACCAAGGACGGTGGCTTCGCATAGCGCTCCAGTAGCCGTCCTTATGCCATTCGCCGCCCCCCGGCTTCTGATTGTGCGGCTGGTTGTAGTGGCAATGCCGATGCGGGTGCAAATAATAATCCGGGCCGAGAATGCTTGTTAAAGCTCCTTGTACGACCGGCGTTTCAAAAAACTTCTGGATGTCCGGCACTCTTGGCAATATGTTATTGCCCGGGTTGCCTTCCTCCATCAACGTATAATGAATTTGATTCATCACTTTCTCGTGAAGCGTATTCGGAAGATCGTTTCGTAGCACTAAATACCCCTTCGTAATAAACTGAACCATTTGTTCGTCAGTCAGCAAATGCGAAGTTTCTTGCAAGTTGATCACTCCTTGGATAATGTTGTAGTTGATGTACTTATCTTAGCCGAGCGGCTTTTTATTGTATTTAGCAGAAGATCATGCTTTTGCACAATCGTCGGGTGAATTGTCGCCAATTTATCGTTCTGAGGGGGGAGTGAAATGGACTTTTCCACGTTAAATCCGTATGTGTACTACGCAACGAGATATCCGTTCGCCAAGGGGCAGTCAAGCCTTCCGCGGATTTGTTATCAAAGCTCCGTCTATCTGATCAGCGAGGGACACGGGGTTCTGCACACCTGCGGCCGAACCTACGAGACGGGTCCTGGTTGGCTCATCCATATACCCGCCGGACAACCCCATGAGTGGATTGCCGACGACCTCGATCCGATGGTTCATATTTGCTGTTATTTCGACTGGCATTACGTAGACCGAAGAAATTTATCGGAAGGGGCATCACCGATCTGTTACCAGCTGGACCGGCTACAGCACGCATTTGTCGGACCGGCTTTTCCCTATCCGATTCTCGAGATAGTGGAGGTTGATTCCCTCCGCCCATGGATTGATCTGTTCCAAAGCTTTTACAAACCCGGCGAATACACGAATGAACGGACCTACATGCGGAACTTGACGACGCAGCGGAATTTCCAGACCTTTATCGAATATTTCCTGACGTATATGCTGAAGGATGAGCATATTCCGGACCCTAGAATAAGCCGTATCATCGAACGGATGGAAAAGGATTTGTTGGACGGTACCGCGAAGCCGTTGAAGCTTTATTACGAAAGCATTCATATGAGCCGGGGGCATTTTTTCGATACGTTCAAAAAAGCAACGGGATATTCCCCGGTTCAATACATGAACAGGTTCATGATTGGCCGGGGGATGGACGATCTGCTCCATACGCGCTTAAGCGTTACGGAGATTGCCGATAAATATCACTTCAGCTCCGTCCATTATTTCTCCCGATTGTTTCATAAACAAACCGGCTATTCACCCCGCGAATTTCGAGCTGCCGGACAGCTCAAATAGGTAGCGCCTAATAGGCAGGAAAGGTTAGCCGCTTCGCGAATAGAAAAACATAGGTTTCTAAATTCAAAATGAACCGTTCGTTCGGTCATCAAGTTCTCTGAAGGAGATTAACACAATGAATGTGGATCAATTATGCGAAGGCATACGCTTGGATGAAGGCGCCAGACAAACGATCAAACAAATGGACATCGACGATAATCGATATAGCAGCCTGAAGCGGTTATTAACAAGCGATAAGCAAGCTTTTTATGCGGGCGTCAAGCAATCGCCATCCTATCGTCAACTCTTTTTGGCCTTATTCGCCAGGTTCGCGGTTGACGCCTATGCGGATTATGCCGCCAAGGGCATATCGGACGACGTTTATTACGATACGTTCTMCGACTTGCAAATCTGGAGCAGGAAATGTTATCAGGATTACGGGGTCTACGGCATTGAAGAATATGGGTGGCTGCAGGAACATGTGCAGCTTGCTTTGTTCCGCTTGGGCAGACTGCAATTCCAGCCCATTGCGCTGGATCATGACGTTGAGGCCAGTGGGAGAACCTTTGGCAAAGGCCAGCTTGTGCTTAACGTTCATATTCCGGAGGGAGGGCCTTTGGATGAACAAAGCGTTGGGCAATCCTTCGAACAGGCCAAGACGTTCTTTAGGGGCATCCGAGCGGTGTTCGTATGCCAGTCATGGCTGCTCTTCCCGCAGCTCAGCGAAGTCTTGCCGCCGGATTCGAACATTCTCAAGTTCCAGCGAAGTTTTACCGTCTATCAGACGGATACAGACTCGAAGCAAGCAGAGGAACGGATATTCGGCCAAGTATGCGCAGACCCGTCGCTCTACGAAGAGAGGACCTCTCTGCAACAAAGCTCGAAGGCGTATCTCATGGCCGGCAATAAGCTTGGTAGTGGATACGGAATTAAATTTTAAATAGACATTGCCGTTAGAAAACAAAAGAGAAACCCAACGTTTTGAAAAAAACGTGGGTTTCTCGACAATCTAACTAGCTGATCGGCTAGTCTTCTTCCGTAGCAGCAGCCATAAATTTGGTCATGACAACCTCGGTAACATTGCCCGTCGTATAGATGGCGACCTCATCCATCAAAGCTTGGATCAGGTATATGCCTAATCCCCCGACACGCAGGTCGCTAACCTGCTCAGCGGCAAGCGGAGCGGACATATCGAGCGCATTGGGATAAACAAAGCCGGGGCTGTTGTTTTTGATTCTGATTTTCAAACTGTCGTCATCTGTTTCATAGCAGACGTCAATAACCTCGTCTCCCGTATTATGGCCGCCATGGAGCACCGCATTGTTGCATGCCTCCGATACCGCTACCTTCATATCCTCGATGTCTTCATAGGAAAACTTCATCTTCGAGGCAATGCCGTAGAGACAGATTCTAACCATATCAATGAAGTCCGCATGGGCCGGTATTTGTAAACGAATGGCTTTCATGCTTCACCCTCTATCCCTTCTTTTAAATATCGGGAAATGCCTGTTAAATCGAATAATCGTTTGATGGCAGGCGGTATTTCTCTTACGAAGAAGGGCGCCTTCATTTCATCGCGATACTTCAATACCGATACAATGATGCCGATACCCGTACTGTCTATATAAGTTAAGCCTCTTAAATTCAGTATAAGCGCCTTGTCTGAACGGTTCATGACCTGCTCCAACGCCGACCGCAGCTGCGGCACGATCGATAGATCAAGATCCCCGCTCAGATGGAGGACGTAAGCATTCGGATTCTCTTCCTGCACGACTTGAAATGGATCTGCTTTCATTCATTCACTCCGCTCCGCTATATTTATTGAATCGTTACACTTAGACGCTTGCGATATGAAAATAATGAATCGCGTTCAACTGTCCGCTCGACTCGCCGAAAAACAGCTTCAATACGGCCTCGCCTCGCTGATACCCTATGCCGTCTTCCGTCTCGAAGTCAGACTCGCCGAAAGCGTCCTTCATTCCTTCGAACGACGCCGGAACCCGTACGCCGTCGACCAGCACCGAGCCGATGCTCGGCAGAACTTCCACGAAATTAACGACACCCTCCGTAAAGACGATGTTCATGTGCTCGTAGTGATACGTTTCAGATCCGGCATTATAAGGATCTGTCGTTATCTCTAAGGGCTGGCCAAGCTTCGTTATCGCATCCTGCTGGCTGTCGTAAAGCGTAATGCCCTCTACGCTGCCTAGCTGTAACTGCTGCTTCTCTGTGGGTGCCGCTGGACTCATGGATGCTGTCGTTACCTTGTTTGCTGCCGCAGTTAGCGTTACTACGGATTCTTTGTTTGCTTGGTTCGCTTGCGCCTGCGGGTCGATTGACGCCATGGGCAATTCTCGTACGTTTGCAAATCCGATCAAGCTTCCTACTATACAGCCAATCAACATAATGTTTTTCATATGAGCTCCCTCCCGCAAAAAAATCGGTTACGGTTACGTTAACGTTCCTCCCTTTACTCTTACCCCCGATTACGAGCTTTGAAACAGACAATCGCATTTTTATTAAATTATCGATTTATTTTTTGGCCGCAATCATCACAAGGCATATATCATCCCGCTGATTGTCGCCGATCTGCTCCGGAATGAGCGCTTCGCACATCCCTTGAATCCCCTTGCCGCTATGCTCTGCGAGTAGTTGTTCGATTCGGTTCGAGGCCTCTTCGCTTCCTTCATAATCTATCGTATCCAAGAGCCCGTCCGTGAACAGGACGAGCTTCATACTGTCGTCGTATTGAATTATGCCTTTCTGAATATCGATCGTATCGAACAGGCCGATTGCGCAGCAGCCCTCCGTCAGCCTAATCGTCTTGCCCTGCTGAAGCATAATACCGGGAGGATGACCGGCGTTGACATATTCAATCGTCCGCTCTTCCGTATCCAGTACTAAATAGATCGCCGTAAAATAGTAATTCAGCAGCTCGTCCTTCATATACAGCCGCTTCATATAGCGGTTCAGCTCGCGCATCACCTGCTCCGGGTCCGAAACTCGCGTAATCATATCCCTTAAGACGGATGAGATGTACATGCATACGAGCGAGGACGCGATGCCATGACCCATCATATCGAGCAAAATGACGCCGTACCTCGTTTGATCGATGCGATACCAGGCGTAGAAGTCGCCGGCCAGCTCCGAGGAAGGCTGATAGATGGCGTTGATCTCCACATTGGCGTCATCGATTGGATGACTGAGCACGTTGCGCTGCACCTGCTTGGCAAGCTCCAGCTTGTACTTAATTCGCTTGTCCCGCTCCTTGTGCCAATCAATCTCTTTCTTCAGCCTCAGCGCGGAGCGTATGCGCGCGAGCAGCTCCATCTTATTGATCGGCTTCATTACATAGTCGCTGGCTCCCGCATCCATCGCCTCCGCCATTTTGGAGGAATCACCGACTGCGGTGACAAAAATGATCGGAACATCGCGATAACGCTCGTCCGCCAAGATGCGCTTGCACGCCTCCAAACCGTCAATCTCCGGCATCATCAAATCCATTAATATTAATTCGGCTTGCGCCTCCGGGTCAACGTCGTTTCCGATTCCGAGCAGGCCGTACAGCTCCATCGCCGAAGAAGCCATTCGCAAATCATCGTATCCCGCTTTGTTCAAAATTGCCTTCACGATAAGCTGATTCGTAGCATTATCATCTACTATTAAGATACTCATGCGTGCGTGCCCCTTATCAAGTGGTATCCAATATATTCTATACCATTTTCTAGTCGGATGTCGCCCTTAAGAAGCAGCTTGCAGCCCAAGAGGCCTATCCGTTAGGATAGGCCATCTATGTTATATGGCGGCCATGCCGTTATGGCCCGCTATTAAAAGACATAGTTAGGGTAATAGTACACATAGGGATCATAATCTTCCCCGTCGTATTCCCTTCCGCCCCAAGCAATGACTAATATTTTATCTTGATCGAGCTCCCGTTCGAGGCGCTCCGCATCCGTCTTGGAGAGACCAAGCGACCTCATCTTCGCGCGCAGCTCATCGCCGCCTGAACGGAATATGTTCGCGATCGCCGTGCCGAGCCCTTCCTCCGCAACGCCGATCTTCTCAGCATCCGTCCTTTCCGCAAGCCGGTTCGTTCTGCCTTTGTCATGGGTCAATACGAAAATATTTTCTTTCGCATAACCTTCAGTTTGGAATCGATACACCTGCTCTTGAACCTCCACCGCGTTATTCACCGTATGAACCTTCGTTTTCAGATCAATAGTCATTGTAAATTCCTCCCTTGATTCGTTTGAATTTGAGTTGCTGGCGTTAGACTTCCTAGTCCGTGTTAGTTAGCCCACTCGTCTTCGACCAAAGATAAGCGATGCCACAAATAAGATAAGAAAGACAACGAATAAAATTTTGGCGATACCCGCCAGTGCAGACGCAATGCCCATGAAGCCGAATATCCCTGCGACGATCGCGAAAACAAAGAAGATAAAAGCCCATCCTAGCATTGAAACCACCTTCTCTCTCACAAATTGTTTTGGCGAGCTTGTTACGTTATTAAACGGATCAAGGATAATTGAATCAGCTTACTTGCATTTGTTTCAAAAAAGAGCCATGCGTTTAAGAACAATCACGCAAGCGCTACTAATAAATGAAAAGGCTGGTGAGGATCGATGAGTAAACAACGTATTCACGTAAATGGCATCGATTTAGTCTATGAAGAGTGTGGAAGCGGCAACGCCATCGTCTTGCTTCACGGTTTCTGCGGCTCCTCCCGATATTGGCAAAAAATATGTCCCATGCTGGGCGACAACTATCGCGTCATTATGCCCCATCTGCGCGGGCATGGCGAATCCGACTCGCCGGAAGGCGTCTATTCAATGGAGGTAATGGCAGATGACATCGCTGCCCTGCTGGACGAGCTGGACATCGGACGTGTCGTAATGTTCGGACACTCGCTCGGCGGATATGTGACTGCCGCATTCGCGGAGAAGTATCCAGATCGATTGTCTGGATTCGGACTCATCCATTCAACCGCCCTTCCAGATTCAGCTTATACGAAGCAGAAACGGCTCAGCGATATGTCCGTCATTCGCGAACAAGGGCTTTCGGCCTTCATGAAGGAGCGCATCCCCGGGCTGTTCTCGAATGCGAAGCTTCGTTATATGGATGAAGAGATCGGGCAGCTCATCGAGGTCGGACTTCAGATGACGCCGCAGGGCGCGATTTCGGCTTTGGAGGGCATGCTTCAGCGTCCCGATCGAAGCGATGTCCTTACCGGGGCGAAGTTCCCCGTATTGATCGTCGCCGGAGGAGAAGATAACGTTATTCCACCCGAACGGTCTTTCTCCGTCACCTGCAACGGTGCGCCGCGCACGACGTATGCGTTTCCCCATATCCTGGAGACGACGTTCGAAGGCGCCGCCCATATGAGTCTCGTCGAGGTGTCCGACCAGCTCGCCCGGGTTATGGCTACCTACCTTCGCACCCTTGACGAAAGGGAGCGGACGAGAGACGACGGAAGCAGAGAAGCCGCGGCTGGAGAAGCTTAATCGGTGAGTCAGATAACCGGAGTCCCTTATGGKGCTCCGGTTTTGTGTTGAGCAAAAAGATATTCTCTTTTTATAACTTGTATGGTAGTATGGCAGTATTGAAACAAAGGAGGCGAGCGCATGAATTATACGATACGCACGCAGCCCGCTTCTACAAGAGATGCTGTCTATCTGAAGCTGCGGGAGCAGATTATGAAGCTGGAATTGCCGCCCGGAACGCCGCTGTCGGAGAATGAAACATCCACCTTGTTCCAGGTAAGCCGGACACCGGTTCGCGAGAGCTTCCTGCGGCTGGCGCAGGAGGGGCTTGTACAAGTATTGCCTCAGCGCGGCACATTCGTATCGCTCATCGATACGGAGCTCGTCGAGGAAGGCCGCTTTATGCGGGAGCAGCTCGAGCGTTCGGTCATACGGCTGGCATGCGACTATTTTCCAGAGGCGTCGCTCGCACAGCTTGAGCTGAACCTTCAGCAGCAGAAGGACTGCATGGCCAGGCAGCAGGACAAAGATATGTTCGAGCTTGACGAGGCGTTCCACCGCATTCTGTTCGAGGGCTGCCGCAAGAGCAACATTTGGGGTGTCGTCGGTCAGATGAATATTCACTTGAACCGAAGCCGTATGCTTCGGCTTGCGGACGACCATCACTGGGAGCATCTGTACGATCAGCATGAACGAATGGCCCAAGCGATCCGGGAGCATGATGCGGACAAGGCGGAGCAGCTCATGAAGGAGCACCTCAGCCTCAACATCACCGATCAGGCGCTGCTCAAGCAGAAGTACCCGAATTACTACAAATAACGATGACAGGAGAATGTCCACGATGAGAATGACGTTCAGATGGTTTGGCGAGAACAACGATACCGTCCCGCTGCGTTACGTAAGGCAAATTCCCGGCGTAGAAGGCATCGTCTGGTCGCTGCATGACGTACCGGCCGGCGATGAATGGCCGATGGAGAAAATTCTCGAAGTCAAACGTCAGGCTGAAGAAGCCGGTCTGCACATTGACGTTGTTGAAAGCGTTAACGTTCATGAGGATATTAAGCTTGGTTTGCCCTCCCGCGAGCTGTACATCGACAATTACAAGAAAACGATTGTGAAGCTTGGCCAAGTTGGCGTAAAAGTGATTTGCTACAACTTCATGCCGATCTTCGATTGGCTGCGCACCGACCTGCATAAGGATATGGCTGACGGTTCGACCGCGCTTTTCTACGAAAATGCCAAAATCGAAGGCGCAGATCCGTTCGAACTCGTCGAGCGAATCAATGCCAACTCGGCGTTGACGATGCCGGGCTGGGAACCGGAGCGGCTGCAGCATCTCTCGAAGCTGTTCGAGGCTTATCGTGGCGTTACAGAGGAGCATCTGTGGGAGAACCTGCGCTACTTCTTGAACGAAATCGTTCCCGTCGCCGAGGAGAACGGCATCCGAATGGCCATTCACCCGGACGATCCGCCGTGGCCAATCTTCGGCTTGCCGCGAATCATGACGACGCAAGACAACTTCCGCCGTTTCTTGAAGCTGCATGACAGCCCTTATAACGGCATTACGTTGTGCAGCGGCTCGCTAGGCGCCAATCCGAATAACGACATTATCGGGATGATTCGCGAGTTCGCGGACCGCATTCCGTTCGCTCATATCCGCAACGTCAAAGTATACGATAACGGGGACTTCATCGAGTCTTCCCACCGTTCGCAGGACGGCACGGTCGATATCGCAGGCGTCGTAGCCGCTTATCATGAGACTGGATTCACCGGCTATGCGCGACCTGACCACGGCCGCCATATATGGGACGAGCAATGCAGACCTGGTTACGGCCTCTATGACCGTGCGCTCGGCATTATGTACTTGTGGGGCGTATGGGATTCACTTGTGCGTGAGGCAGCGGTGAAAGGAGCGAATTCGTAATGGCAGAAAAACAATTGCAGTTGCCGAAGCATGAGTCTCTGAACGGCAAAGTAGCCGTCGTTACGGGCGGCGCGGGCGTTCTATGCCGGGTCATGGCAATCGAGCTTGCCCGTCAAGGCGCAAAGGTCGCTATTCTGAACCGTACCGCAGCCAAAGGCGAAGCGGTCGTCGAAGAAATTCGCGCCGCAGGAGGCACGGCGATTGCCGTCGCTTGCGACGTGACGAGCATCGAAAGCACGCAAGCTGCTGGCCGCAGCGTGCTCGAGCAGCTCGGACCTTGCGATATTCTCATTAATGGCGCAGGCGGCAATCATCCGAGCGCCAATACGACGCATGAGACGTTCAAGCCGGAGCATCTCGGCGCAGAAGGCGTTACGACAATGTTCAACCTGAGCGTCGAAGGCTTCCGCAGCGTCATGGACTTGAACTTCGTCGGAACGCTTATCCCGACGCAAGTGTTCGCGGAGCAGATGCTTGGCCGCTCCGGGGCAACCGTGATTAACATTTCGTCGATGGCCGCTCCGTCTCCAATGACGAAAGTGCCTGCATATGCCGCCGCCAAGGCTGCTATCAACAACTTTACGCAATGGCTTGCCGTTCATCTCGCTGAATCCGGCATACGCGTGAATGCGATCGCGCCAGGCTTCTTCCTTACGGAGCAGAACCGCAAGCTGCTCACGAATGAGGACGGATCGCTTACGGAGCGCTCGGGCAAGATCATCTCGCATACGCCGATGCGCCGCTTCGGCAAGCCGGAGGACTTGCTCGGCGTGCTGCTATGGCTCGCCGACGAGACGACGGCCGGCTTCGTGACCGGCACGACCATTCCGGTTGACGGCGGCTTCCTATCATACTCAGGCGTCTAACACAACACATACTGTCGCCTATAACTATAAGCCCCTTGCCTGCCATACTTGGCTGACAAGGGGTTTTGTTATTGTTGCTAGCGTCGTTGTTTTTTGTTGTTTTGTTCATGTGAGTTATATCCGGCCATGTAAGCGGCGTTTGCGTTTTGCGGATCGCGATCAAACTCTGCGGCAACGAGGCCCTCCGTATATTCTGAATAGCCGCTTGAATAAGATTTGGTTGCATGCTGTCTATCCATATCGCCTGCAGCGTCGTTCATGCCATCGTTATATTCGTCATACGCAGTCATATAAGACTCGTTCGCACTTTGCGAAGCGAGTCCGTTCTGCGCATCGGAATGGCCGTTCGTATATTCGTTATACCCTTCCAAATAGGCATGATGATTCATTTGCGCTACATTATCTGACTGGCAATCCGTCATGCCGTTAAAATATTCCCGATAGGCTGCCGTATAAGGAGCATCGTTTCGCTGCAGAGCTTGCCCGTTCTGCGCGTCGGCCAGGCCATTGCCGTATTCGGCATGGGCTTCCGCATAGGCGGCATACGCAAGCTGGGCCGCTTGTCCTTGCTCTGCGTGCTGCCAGCCCTGCTTATAGTCGTCATAACCGGCCATATAGGAAACATCCGCTTTCGCGGCCGGCTGGCTCTGTTTGGCGCTGTCCCATCCTCTGCCGTAATCGTCGTGAGCCCCCGCATAGGCGGCATGGCCGTTTTGCGCTGCCAAACCCTGGCGGGCGTCCGACAGGCCATCCGAATATTCATCCATCGCCAGACGATAGCCATCGTTCGTGCTCGCCGCCGCCTGACCGCTGCGAGCGTCCCCCCATCCGGAGCCGTACTCGTCGTAGCCTGCACGATATGCGGCAGCATCGTTCTGCGCAGCCTCTTCCTGCTGCGCGTCGGCCAAGCCGCTCTTATACTCGGCATAGGCAGCTTCGTAAGCCGCATCCGCGCTTTGCGCATCCTTCGACGCTTGGGCGTCCTTAAGCCCTGCGGCATACTCGTTATATGCAGCCGCATATGCGGCCTTGTCGCTAGTTGCCGACTTTCCTTGTTTGGCATCGGCCAAGCCAGCTTCGTAACCTTTATAAGCGTCGGTGTAGGCTATGTAATTCTGTGACGCAAGGGCCCCTGTACTCGCATCCGACAGACCAGCGCCGTAATCTTCAAACCCCGTCCGATAGGCGGTATCAGCTCTATCGAGGTCGGCCCCGCTTCCCGCACGGGCACTGCCCGCACCGTAGTCGCCGTAGGCTGACTCATAGCGTAAGTTTTTCTTCATGCTGCGTCTGCCCGCACGGGCATGCTCCAAGCCAAGCGTCTCGAATTCCTTATTCATTTCTTCAATTGCGTTTTCCACGCCTGGATAGTTTTCAATCATTTTCGCCAGAAGCAGCTGCTCCTTGCATTTATAGGCGACATCAGCCAAAAACGCTTTCTCGTCATCCGAAAGCGAGTTGTACGTATCCACCACCGCGGTCATTTCGTCCAGAGAATCGGCAATTTTATCTTTATGCTTGGACAATTGATTAATGATCTGGTTCCACTTTCCGACATTGGAGAACTTGTCGATTTGCAGCTGCTCGATTTCCGAGCTCCTTCCTGCCGTTTCCATCGTAATAGCCTGCAGAACGAACTTGACGTTCTGCGGGCTCGTGCTCTTGAAGAACTTGTCGAACTCCGTGGCGATCAACGTTAGGATTGTATCGGATTTGAGCTTATCCTCGACCTCGCTGTAAAACTCCATAATGCCGTCGGCCACTTCTTCCGCAACCGGGTCGAAATCTTTTTCGCCCTTGTTTTTCGTGACGGACAGCTCGACCCATTTTTTAGTGACGAATGCATGATGGCTCTTGTCGGCCGCGTCGCCTGTCTTCGCCGTCGTCTCGGCTTGCGCGTCCTGCCCGTTATCCTTACCGTGCTCCGACTTAATTATCGTATTTACGTAATGACCCGTATTCGCTCTGCCTCCATTGACGGAGAGAACGTACGCTTCGCAGTGCAAGTCCCCGTCGACGTAATTTGTGCTGTCGTCGGTTAACGTCTTGTCCAAGCTTTTGCGAATATTTTTGACTTCGACGTGGTAATACACGAAATAGCCCAATTTGTTGACCCAGTCCTTCACTTTGCTTTCGACGTGCATCTCATGGTCTTTGTTGGCCCTTTCCGTAATCGGGAACAGGTTCTGCGCAAGACCAGGCCCGCCTAGACTGTCGTTGAGCAGATGGCCTCTGATATAACGGTTCTCAAGGCCCGGATGATTGGCGCGATTGGTCGGCAAATGCTTCATGAGCCCCCGTTGCTCCGTCGGGCCAAAGCCTTGCGGATGGTTCGGGCCCAGCTGGCTTGCCGTCATCTCCACCCCCCACTTATCTCCAGTCGGACTCGTTCCGGTCTTGAACTTCACGTCCTGCTTATCGGACATGCCGTGGTTCGCGCCCTTGTTCAACGTGTACTCGTTCCCGTTCACTAGGAAACATGCGGCCTTCGGGTTGATTTCCAGCGTCACTCTGGCTTCCGGCGATCCCACATCCTCAAAGCCGATCCGCTTCAATCCGAATCGCAGCGTCATACGGGGAAAATAGCTCTCAAGCTCGGAAAGATCGTCGTTTTCCCGTACAATTTTGTCCATTGTCTCTTTGGCCAGCGTTACGTCCCGCAGCTTCTCCTCATAGGTCCTCTCCTCCTGTGGAGGAGCCATTGCCAAAATACTTTCTACACCCATGCTCCCGACCGCTTCTGGCGTCAGTTGAACGCTCTCATCGACAGACTGTTCCTCTACTAATTCTTCTTCTTCGGTAACGGGAGAATTACGCGCCTCCGAACGGACGATATTCCGGTTCGCCGCAGGAGAATGCGCCTTTCGCGCACCGAACATGGCGATCACGGCCTGATTTCCGATCGTCCGCTGCAGCTCCAGTATGCGATCGGCCGACAGACCGCCTACTTCCTCAGATCCCCTCTCCTCCTCCTGCCGCTCGCCATCCCGAACGTTCCGTGGAACGGACTTTGGAGTGGGCTTGACCGCCTTATTCCCTTCAACCTGATTCCATCCAGACATGTAGTTTCTACTCCTTATACTCTCGATTATCGGCAATAGTCCGTTTGATGCCTTTTAGATTACATTATGGCATAAATCTCCAATAAGCGGCAGCACCCCATGTATTCGCTTAGGATCGCCGAAGGTCATAAATCATTGGCTTCTTTGGCAAACTAGTTGCTGGAAAGGAGGATGCCCGAATATGACATCGTCGAAAAATCGCCGCGAGAACGCTTGGAATCAGCGCAAGCATACGCAGCAGCCGCATGGCAAAGTGAAATCGCTCGAGGAGCTTAGCAAGGAAACCGAAAACAAGGACAAAGAGTAACATCCAAACATGTCAAAAAGAGCCAATCAAACGGCCCCTATGGCGTTTGATTGGCTCTTTTCCGTTAAATTTCCTCGAACAGGGTATCGAATTCGGCGGCCGTCTCGAAGTCAAGCTCGGTTAGACCGCCCGCATGCCATGAGGTTAACTTTAAAGTAATAAGCTTGTATTCAATAACGATGAATGGATGATGATTCAGCCTCTCCGACGCTTCGGCTACTCGATTGACGAACGAAATGCCTTCCATATACGTCTGAAATCGATACTTGCGAATGATCCACTTCCCATCAGTGAGCTTCCAAGCCGGTCTCACCTCAAGCAACTGTGCAACTCGCTCTTCCGATAATTTCGCAGCAGCCATATTCAGCTCCTCCCATCGCCATGCCCTTTATTTATTGATTCGCRAGGCTCTCCGAACGGACAGTCTGCCAATGCAATTCCTCAATGAATTCGCCTGTCGAACGATCCAAGCGTTCGATCAGCTCTTCGGACAAGCCGTAGCCGCCGCCTTCCAGACGCTCGATCCATGGATCGATCGCGTAGACGCCGCCTAATACAACACGGCCGCCTAATGCTGCAATAACCGGCTTGAGCGCAAAGTCGATGCTAAGCAGATGAGCGATTGTTCCGCCAATGAACAGCGGATAAGTAATTTTTCCCTTCAAGCCAGTCTGAGGCAGCAAATCAAGGAACGTCTTCAGCAGACCTGTGTACGAAGCCTTGTAGACGGGACTTGCAATCACAACACCGTCTGCATCGTTAACTAAGGCTGTAGCCCGCTGCAGCTCCTCATTGCCGAATTGCGCTTTCACCAGCGCCTCAGCAGGCAAGTCGGCTACGTTGATGCGAATAACTTCATGACCTTCCGCAGTTAGCTTTGCTTCTACGTATTCAACGAGCCCATACAGACGCGAGTTTGACGTTGGGCTACCGGATATGACAGCTATTTTACTCATGAATAATTCCTCCGCTTGGTTCGTATTTTCATTCATTTTAACATATTTCATTATGAAGTAAATGCATTTGGCACAAAAAAAACATACTAAATAGGTATGAATTATAAGGATTATATAAAATGGATGCCCAAACTGCCGAACAGACGATGAATTGTCTCTTTTAACGCAACTAAACCTACTCACTTGCGTCTTCATTATCGGCAGATGTTGGTAAGCATGCAAGGAAAGGGCGGAACAAGGTGACACGGCAAAGTAAAAGGATCATATTACTTGGTTCGATATTCGTGCTTGGATTCATTATTTTCTCGGCCTACTCCCTATTGAAGAGCAATATGGATTTGATCAGGCAATTCCAGCGCTTCTCAGTAACGGTAAGCAATCAGACAGATAGTGATATTATCGCCTTAGAAGCAGGCATCGTGAATGGCGACTCCAAGCAGCAATTCGAGCAAACGATTCGAAGCGGGGAGGAAATTAAGATTAAGCCGAAGCTCAGCTTAGCTGGGGAGGGCGGTGTCTATATCAAATACAAGGATGCCAGCGGCGAAACGAAGCAACAGGCCGTCTGCTCGTATACCGAATCGCTGTCAGGTTATTCAATCGTTACGATTGAGCCGGAAAAAGTGATCGTAAAAGAAAAATGTATGTAGGTTAAGACATGAAAAAACCTCCGCGTCAGGTCGCCTAATCGGCTGCCTGGTTCGGAGGCTTGTTTATGTTTAACGGCTTTAGTGGCAGAATCATCAAGCTTAGCTTACTGCACTTTCATCATAATTTCTTCGAACTTCTCGTTGAACGAGATTCGGAGCTCTTTGTTATCCAAGTACCATAGGTTGTCTTCTTCCATATAGAAGGTTACGCCGTCCACCGTATGCGACAGTCCAACCTTTCTCGGAGTCTCCTTCGTAATCCCAAGCGACAGTCCCGGATGCACGCTGCCGCAGCCGCCCAGCCGCACGAAAATACGTACGTGATCGCCCTCCGATAAACCCATCTCGCTCTTATACCAGCTAGCCGCCGGCTGCTCCACTACAATATTCATTGTTGTCAGCTCCTTATTGTAATCATTCCTAATTGTATGGATAGTTTGTTCTATTCTTTTAGATGGATAAAGTTATCGAACTATTATCATCCATCATTGCGAATTAACGTCTTTCTGTCAATCCTTCGCTTGAGCGAGATTGGACAAAAACGCTTATATACTATTAAACGCAGGTGAAGCCGATTTGGCTTCAAGCTTGCCATTATTTTTTTACAATAAATTAAAAATAAACAAAAACAGGACCATCTCGCAGTTTGGATGCTGCGGGACAGTCCTGCTTCTATTCGCTTAAAGCCTCCGACCATGCTCGGCGCAATATATCCTTCAATAGCAGAGATTGCTGCCAACGGTCGCTTATTTCCTTCGTACGCCCCGCATACTCGTCAATCGTTATCGCATATCCGGGTGGACCTAGCTCGCACACGGCTGTCAGCGTAAGTTCCTGTTTATCCCGGGATCGCAGCCATTGCTTCATGCCTTCCTTCCACCACCGCTTGAAATGCGGAACCATCGGATGCTCGCCATTGTCGCCAATGCTGACCTGCACCTGCTCGCCGTTCGAGACGCGCGCATGTATGCTCGCCGTATGGACGAGCAACTCACCGAGCAGCGCCTCTGCTTCATTAGAGATCGTATGAAGCTCGCCAGCGACAACGTAATGGGAGAAATCGATCGTCAGCGGCAGACCGCTTAATTGATGGACATAATCTGCAGTGCGGATCAGATCCTGCGTAATCGTACCGCGATGCGTTTCAATATGGACGGGGAGCTCATACGCTTCTCCAAGTCGCTTCAGCTCGCCGAGCAACGATATTGCTGGTTCGTCAATCAGGAACGGAGTCATCACCTGGGCATTGATGAATGATATATCGCCATCATAAGCGTGCACCTTTTGCAGAAACTGTTCTAGATCTGCAGCTGTCCTTGGATACGTGTTGACGCTTAGCGCCAGCTCGTACTTGGCAAGCAGCCTGCGCCACTCCGCTGCTTCTTCAGGCGCCGGGATGAAGCCGTCAATGCCGTCGAAGCCTGCCTCCGCAATCTGAGCAAATCTCTCCTCAAGCGACCATTCGCGATTACGTTCGCCCAGGCCGCTCATTCCCCACCATGACATATGAACTGCGAGCGTAGGCTTCTCCCAATGTATGTGATCAGTGTGGATAGACGTTCTCGAATTCGACACCGCAAGGTCCTCCGTCCGGATTGTCTTCCAAAATAACCTCCGAGCCGTCGGCACGGAACAGTGGTTTGTAGTAATGTGAAATCTTCGTAGCCGACTGGTTCGCATAGTGACAAATAAAGGCGCGGCGGAAACGATCCTTCGTTTTGTTACGGTAAGAGCCGTGTATCAGATTGCCATTGAAGAACAGCACGTCGCCTTTATCCATAATGGCGGGGATTGCTTTCTCGTCCTTCGGCGGCTTCACGTAATGCGTCGTGAATGACTCTTTGGAATCGGCGATGTCAGGGCAGACGATCTCGTAATCATTCGTCTTCGGCACGATAAGCAAGCCTCCGTTCTCCTCATCCGCAGCATCGACCGCCGTCCATGCGGCAATGCAGTTGCCCGGTTCTACCTGGAGGTAGAAATTGTCTTGATGGAGCGCCTGACCGCGCGAGCCTGGCGGCTTATAATAGAACATGCTTTGGGCAGCGTATGCTTCCTCGCCGTACAAATCCGCCAATATGTCAAGCACCGGCTCGTGAAGCATGTAACGCTTCGCCGCTTCATTGAATCGATGCGGATGCATGACTCGCGGATAGCGGGTAAGCGGATCTGTCACCTCTGAATCAAGCTTAGGCTCGAAATACCCTGGAATCGTCTTCTGGCTGATATCCTCGAAGGTTGTCTCGATCTCCGCGAGTTCCTCTGGCTTGAACAAACCTTTCACAATCAGATAACCCTGCTCCTCGAAAAACTGTTTCTGCTCCTGCGTCAACGCTCGTAAAGCTGTACTCATTGCGTATCCCTCCATCGTTTTGCTGGTATGCTCTCAGTATAGGAAATTGAAGCATATCGATGAAGTAACAATGATGCTCTCTTATCACACAATTCTGCTATCACACTAGTTTTTAAGAACAAACAGCGTTATGCTTTGAATATAAATTCTGTTGTGAGAGGAGAGGAATTGAGGGCATGCTTAAATTGAACGTTCCAACGGAATACAACGGCTCTGCGGCAGGAATTGTGTTGTCCGGTCACTTCGATGAGCCGGATACTTATGCAGCCTCCCGGCCGGCAGGCATGGGCGATTGGCTGATTACGTATACGATCGCGGGCGAGGGGTACTTCCATATTCCCGGTGAGGAGCTCAAATGCAAGCCCGKCGATGTCACTTTGATGAGACCGGATACGCCTCATCAATACGGAACGGCAAAAGGGATGCGCTGGCACTTTATCTGGGCGCATTTTCCCGATCATGCCATACAGGCCAATCTGCTGCCGGAAGCGAAGCTGTTTAATGAAACGGTTGCGGGGGATTCGGCTCGCAAGCGAATATATAGGGCGTTCTCCCGAATACTATCGGACTCCAGGGAACGCAGCAGCTATTGGAACGAGCTTTGCCTCGCCTCGCTTAGCGAAGTGCTTATTCTGCTCGCACGCAGACGGAAGCAGCATTTCGACAGCCGTGTCGAGGAAACCTTGAATCGCATCTCGCAAGGGATGCGCGAGCCGCTCAAGATCGAAGAGCTGGCTTCAGCCGTCCAGCTCTCGTCATCGCGCTTGTCGCATCTGTTCAAGGAGAGTACCGGACTATCGATCATTGATACGCTGAATCAAATGCGCATTCGCCAAGCTGCGCTGCTCCTGGAGCATACGGATAGAGGCTTAGCCGACATCGCGTACGACGTCGGCTATCAGAATTACAATCATTTTATTAACCAGTTCCATAAGTGGCAGGCAGTTAGCCCCAGCAGTTATCGCAAGGAAAGGCGATGAGCCTCTAACCCGAGTGCGAGCGAGCCGCATAATCCGGCATTGTCGCCAAGACCGGGAGGTACGATATAGCTCTCGATACCGCTAAGCAGCGGCTCCGCGCTCACATACCCGTTCAGATTACGCTGCACCTCGGCGCGAATTAGCGGGAATAGCTGCTCCTGATGCATGACGCCGCCTCCGAGTATAATCTTCTCGGGAGACAGCAAGAGGATCGTAGACGTCAACGATTGGCCGATATAATAGGCTTCCATCGCCCATGCCTCATGATCAGCGCCCAGCTCGCTGCCCTTCACGCCCCAACGCTTCTCGATGGCTGGTCCGGCTGCCATTCCTTCCAGGCAGTCTCCGTGATACGGACAGCAGCCCTCGAAGCGATCATGACCATGTCGGCGCGTCAGTATATGGCCGCCCTCCGGATGAACAAGGCCGTGAATGGGCTTGCCCTCGGCATAGACGCCGACACCGATCCCTGTCCCTATTGTGTAATAGACGCAGCTGTCCAGCCCTTTCGCTGCACCCCACTTGGCCTCGCCGTAGGCTGCGGCATTCACGTCGGTATCCCAGCCTAGCGGTACGTCGAACTCCGCTCGCAACGCTCCCAGAAAGTCGAAGCCTGACCAACCTGGCTTTGGTGTCGTCGTTACGTATCCATACTGCCCGCTGTGCGGATCAAGGTTGATCGGACCAAAGCTGCCGATACCGATCGCCTCTACGCCTTTGCCGCTAAAGTAAGCGATCGCCTGGGCGAGCGTCTCCTCCGGCTGCCCGGTCGGGAAGCTGATTCGATCCGAGATGACGCCGTTCTCGTCGCCTATTCCGCAGACGAACTTCGTCCCGCCCGCTTCTATCGCACCTATTCGCATTGCCTTATCTCTCCTTCATTTCATGACAACGTCGCTGCGATTACTATGATTCGTACGCGGACGCCATCCTCCAAATATCAATCGACTTTATCATTATGGAAGGTTCGCCCGAAAGCTGCAAGCCAAGCGCGTCTTCACGGCTCGGATACGCTCTCGTCGTCACGCTCTTCAACCCGTTCGCGTACGCTTCGATCATCGAGCGGTCCAAGTAAACCCGCAGCCGCAGCGCTTCGCCGGCCAGTTCCAGCTTCCCGCTTTGGACGCCTCTCGAACGCGCCTCGGGATCTAGCGTCGACTTCGTGCGATCCACGCCGAGCTCGGACTGATTCCTATCATAATAAATCACCGTCTCTTCTTCTCCGTCCGGTGATCTCCTTACGCCAATCCCGATATCGTTTTCTTCCGCCTCGGCAAGCTCGAACACAACTTCAAGCATATCGCCCTTCACATTCGCAAGCCGCTCGTTGACCTCGGTAAGCGATACGTTCGCTAACGATACCAGATGCTCGCCGCGCAGCGACTGCAGCTCCTCTATAGGCTCAACGCCAAGCTGTCCATCCTCCCGAAGAAACAGGCAGAGCGGCAAACCCGCATTATGCGCCCAGCCCGAATCATAGTCTACCTGCGGCGTCCGTTCGCCCTGCGCGATCGTAAACACGATATTGCGCCCCGTCCTCGGATCTACCATGCCGCTTGGCCCGGTAAAATGGAAGTCACCGACATCGATAAGCTGCGGCTCTTCGCGATCGGGCTTGAACCGAAATGCTTCAGTATCGAATGTCCCGATCCAATAGAACACCTCTACGTCCGCCCCCGGTCCTAGCGGGCTGATAAGAAATACATGCTTCTCCTTGCCCCCGCCATCCTTGCCAAGCGGCAGCAGCACAGGCAGCTCCCACATATTGCCGAGATACGGATAGACGGCCGGATCAACCGTGAAGAACTCACCCTTATAAGACCAGTCCGTCATGTTCCGAGACGTGTAGGCCAGCGCCGTTCCTCCGCGCCCGTCGTCCGTTCCCGTACCGATAAGCAAATACCACAACTCGCCTTCCTTCCATACGAACGGATCACGGAAGTCTCCGAACATGCCCTGGCCCTTCTCCTGCACGATTAAAGGCGCCGGATGCTTTACCCACTTCGCAAGATCGGAATCGCCGTCCTGCAAGAACGTACTGCGAGCTAGACCGACACGCTGATTAGGCGACGCGCTATCGTCCCCCGCCGTGAAGAAAAGCGCGGGCACGCCGTTCTCGTCATATGCGGCGCTGCCCGACCAAACGCCATCGGGATCGACTTGCCCCTTCTCGGGCGTAAGCGCAACCGGCAAGTCCCGCCAACGCACCAAATCGTCGCTCACCCAGTGACCCCAATGAATTTGCGACCAATAAGGCCCTTGGGGATTGTGCTGATAAAAAAGATGATATTTCCCTTCAAAATAGATCGGAGCATGCGGCTCGTTCATCCAATGCGCCGGCGGACTCGCATGATACTGCGGCCGGTGCCGGTCCTTCAGCAGCGGCGTGCGGTCGAGCCGAATATCCGCTTCCGCGATCGCAGGCACGACTCCGCCGTAAGGCGCAAGATCCATCTCAACGGAATACGCGATCTCCTCTGCCGTCAGAGCTCGTCGGTATATCTTCACCTCGTCCATCAGACCGCCGAATAGATGATGCCGGAACGCTTCCGCCAGCACTTTAGCCTGATTATTCCGGCCGATGAGCAGATCAGTACCGCACGAAGTAATCGGCGCATGTGCCAGTGTAGGATGTGCGGCAACCTGAACGCCGTTCAGGTAAAGCCTCATCATCGATTGATTACTATCGAAGGTTGCCGCCACATGCGACCACTTGTCCTTCTCAAGCGGCTCATCTTCGCACCAAAGCTCGATCCATCGGCCTTCAATGCCGACCTGAAGCGACCATGAGCCATGCCGATACATGCCGAGTATAAAACCTTCTCTCGCTTCCCTGTCATGCCGGTTCACGATCGCCGAAAGCCGCTGATCCTCCCCCCACTCGTAAGAACGGGGAGCTACCCATGCCGTAATGGTCAGCGCTTCAAGCGGCTGCTCTACGGCATCCGCCGTACGGCTAATCCAGGTTGAATAGCCGTCGAACAGCAGCGCGTTTCCCGAAATGCCTACGACGCGCTTCGGATCGGCAGATTCCGTAAATCTCGCATCCAGCAGAGCATATGAAATCTCGTCTTGCCTTCCGCTGACGACATCCAGGACGGTTCTGCCATCCGTCTCATCTAAGGGCCAATAACCGATTAGATCGCCATCCAGCGTCGCCTTGTCTCCTTTTTGAACCATAAATGCTCCCCCTTGCTTATTTTTGTACCGTTTCCTTTGTCGTTGACGAGGCATACACGGACTGCAGCGGATAGTACTGCAGAGAAACAACGCGTACACTTCCCCCTGTCGCATACAGCTCGATAGAGTCATTCCCGGCATGAGGGAACAGCTGGTCCGTCATGACCAATCCGCCTTCGTCCGCGAATAGCTCGACCGACGACCGGTCTACCCATAAGCGAAGCTTGACTCGCCCGTTCGGAGCCGCAAGGGAGGCGCCATGCTTGCAAGCGAACTGGGGATGAAACGCCGAGTCGCCCGCCTTCGTTCTATCGATAAACAGTTCACCGGCTGCAGCATCGTAGCCGACGATCGTTTCATATTCTACGTCGCCGCGAGTACCGGACTTAAGCTTAATGCCGAATTCGGCTGCTGTTCCGAGCTCGAACTCCACTGCCATCTCTAGCAGTTCGCCTTGCTCTGCAAGCAGTTGATTATGACCCGACTCTATCGTCAGATCGCTCCATTCGGTTCCCCCTAGACGAAGTCCGTCAAGAGCATCAAGCGTGTGCTGGATCAGGCGAATGCCTCCAGCCCGTTGCTCCAGCGACAGCTTGCGGGGAAGCGTCATCGCGCCGCGCCATTCGCCCGTCGGAATAAGGTTCGCGTATTTCCAATTGTTCATCCAGCCGATAAGAAGCCGATCTTCGCCATTGCCTGGCGCATCCGACCACGTCACGCCCGCATAGTTGTCGCGGCCGTGATCCATCCATAGAATCGTCTCCGGCGAATTGTCGTTCACGAAAGTTCGACCGTCGAACTCTCCGACGAAATATTGCGTACGGGAGCCTTCCGGCATCTGCTCGTTGTCGCCGATGCTTACAATCATAACCCACTTCTCATTGCCCTTCCGACCATCGACGGGCAGAGCGAACAGATCGGGGCACTCCCAGACGCCGTCATGCGATCCATCGGCAGCACCGAATTCGCTTGCGAATGTCCAGTCCTGCAAATTGTTTGACGTATAAAGAAATAAACGATCGCCGGCCGCAAGTACCATGACCCAATGCTTCGAAGCTTCATGCCAGAATACTTTCGGATCGCGGAAGTCGGGGCATCTCTCGTCCGCCAGCACCGGATTACCCGCAAATGCTATCCAAGTACGACCGTTATCTCTGCTGTACGCGATGCTTTGTCGCTGCTTGGATTGGTCCGAGCCTTCAATCATCTCGGTCTGCGTATAAATCGCAACGAGCCCTGCGCCGCCATCAAAAAATCCGCTCGTATCGTGCCAATCGACTACTGCGCTGCCGGAGAAAATCGTACCGTTGCGATCGGGGTAAAGCGCGATTGGCTGGTGCTCCCATCGGACAAGATCGCGGCTTATCGCATGACCCCAGTGCATCGGTCCCCACACCGTGCTCTCCGGATGATGCTGGTAGAACAAATGGTACTCGCCATCGAAGTACACCATGCCGTTCGGATCGTTCAGCCAATGGGCTTCGGACGTAAAATGAAATTGAGGTCTTAGCGGGTGGTTATACGTATGCTTCATTCGGTTCTCTCTCCTTAATGACGTCGACGGAACATTCGGATGGAATGCTCCGTCGACGCCAATCCTTATCTACTATTTCTGAGCTTCTTTATATCTGTCTAGCGCCGTTTGGTAGATCGTCATCAGCTTGCTAAGGCCCATATCCTCGACCTTCTTCACATAGCCGTCCCATGCTGCGTCCGTCACGCCGTCGACGATAAACTTCGCTCTTTGCGTATTGACGTATTTCATTAGCTCCGGCTCGATTTGGTTAATTTGATCAAGCTCTTCCGGCTCGAAGAAAATCGTCGGATAGTTTTCCTTCTCCATGAACGGCTCGTAGGTTTGCTCCAGATCCTTCTTCCGCTGCTGCGCGCGCGGCTCCATATCCACGATCGTCTTGAAGTGGTCCTTCGTGATCACGCCCGCGCCGTTCGGAGCGACCTTCTGGCGGAATTCGCCCATCGATACGCCTTCCTCAAGCGGGAGGTTGACCAGCTTGCCGCTAGCATCCTTCTCGTAAATGACGCCGATCGGGCCCCAGTGAATTTGCGCTGCCATGTACGGCTCGTATTGCTGGTCGATCCAGCGCATCGTGACTTCCGGATTTTCGTTGTCCTTTGTAATAACGAATGCGTTGCGGCCAGGTCCGCCGCCGTTGCCGCGACCGATCGTCTTGTCGCCGTTAGGTCCCGTAAGCGGCGGTACAAGAGCGTAATTTTTAGCCTGCTCCGTGCCTACAACCTCTTCGATTTCCCACCATACATAAGAGCCAAGCGTAGGCTCAGGCGTCTTGCCTTTGGCCAAATATTGCGGAGCGTCCTGTGTGAACGATTCGGGATCGATGAGTCCTTGTTTGTACCATTTTTCGTTGAAGTAAGTCAGCGCTTCCTTATACTGCGGCTGCGTAGCCGTGAAGATGACTTTACCGTCGCGTACGATACGATGCTCCAGATTGTCAGGCATGCCGAACGCGCCGAACAACCCGCCGATATCCATGCACCATTGCATATGCATGAAGCTGAGAGGTACTTCGTCAGCTTTGCCATTGCCATTCGGATCGAGCGTCTTGAAGGCGACAAGCGCAGCCGTATACTCGTCAAGCGTTTCCGGGAATTTCAAGTTCAGCTTGTTCAGCCATTCCGTATTGATGACGTGGAAGAACGGATTCGTTCCGAGCTCGTTCTCCTCCCAAGTCGGCAATCCGTAGATATGTCCGTTCGGGGCTGTAATGGCCGCCTTGACATCGGGCCTTTCTTCAAGCAGCTTATTCAAATTCGGCGCGTATTCTTTGATCAAATCCTCAAGCGGAATAATCGTGCCGTCTTCCCCGTACGTAATCAATTCATAATCGGAAAATTGCGAAGCATAGAACGCATCCGGCAGATCGCCGCTTGCCAGCAGCAAGTTTTTCTTCTCCCCGTAATCGGTGTCGGGAATATTATTCCATTCAATATGAACGTTCGTATCGGTTTCCAGCCGCTTGAATATTTCCATCTCGTTATATTCCGGAGCAAGCTGAGCCTTCGGCGACACGATCGACAGCGTTACTTTCTCGTTTACGATCGGTAGCCCTTCTTTGTTGATCTCTGTGCTCGGCGTTTCTTTGCCTTTGTTCGCATCGTTGCTTCCGCAAGCGGAGAGCAGCAATCCGGCGCTCAGCATGACGCTTACGGCAATCGACCCTGCTTTTTTCATTTGATGAGATCCTCCCTTTTTAATATCGCTTTTTATCTATTATCAACCGAGTCCGATCCGCGGAAATACGGAGCCCGGAGACAACCGCTAATACAGAGGCGTTAGCCCTTGATGGAGCCAATCATGACCCCTTTGACAAAATAACGCTGCAGGAACGGATACAAAATCAGCAGCGGAAGGCTGGCGATGATAATGACGCCGTATTTGATCAGCTCGGTTACCCTTAGCTTGGCGGCATACGATTCCACGTCGATCATCATGCTTCCGTTCACTTGATTTTGCACAAGAATATTGCGCAGGACGAGCTGGAGCGGATACTTCGACTCCTCGTTCAAATAAATCATAGCGTCGAAGAAACCGTTCCAGAAGCCGACCACGTGATATAGCACCATAACGGCAATAATCGGCTTCGACAGCTGAAGGACCATGCTGAAGAAAAAGCGCGTATTCGAGCAGCCGTCGATGAAAGCGGCCTCCCGCATTTCGTCGGGAATCGTGCTTTGGAAGAAGGTGCGCACGATGATGATGTTGAACACGCTTCCCACGCCCGGAATAACGAGCGCCCATATTGTATTGATCATGTGCAGGTCTTTGATCAGCAGGTAGGTCGGTATGAGTCCCCCGCCGAAAAACATCGTGAACATGAAGAACCACATAAACAGCCCTCTGCCGACAAAGTCTCTGCGTGCCAGCGGATACGCGGCGAGCAGCGTGACGGCCACGCTAATAAGCGTGCCGACAACGGCATACAGCAGCGAATTGCCGTACCCGATCCATATCGTCGCATCCGCGAAGATCCGCTCGTAACCGTCAAGCGTAAGCCCCTTGGGCAATAGCCAGATTTGGCCGGAATAAATCATATTAGGATCGCTGAACGATGCAATGAACACGAAATAGAGCGGATACAGGATTAACAGCATCGCGATCGTAAGCAGCGTGTAATTGGCGATATCGAACGCAAGATCGCCTTTGGATTTTCTTCTTAGCAGCGCATTCATGTTTAGTTAGCCTCCTTACCATAAGCTCGTTTCCGTTAGCTTCTTGGCTACACGGTTCACGGTTACAAGCAGCACGACGTTGATGATTGAATTGAATAGACCGATTGCGGCAGAGAAGCTGTACTGCGCCTTCTGTATCCCGAGTTCGTACACGTAAGTCGGAATAATGTTGGATGTTGCATAGTTTAAGTCGCTTTGCATCAGATAGGCTTTCTCGAAGCCGATACTCATAATATTGCCGACCGCAAGAACCATCAGGATGATAATTGTCGGAAGTATGCTAGGGATATCGACATGCTTAACCCGCTTCCACTTGCTCGCCCCGTCCATAATCGCCGCCTCGTGCAGTTCGGGGTTGACGCCGGCCAGCGCGGCCAAGTAGATAATCGTTGCGAAGCCGGTCTCTTGCCATATGCCTGACAATACGTACAGCGGTCGGAACCAGCCTTCGTCGGCCATGAACAGGATTGGATCCCCGCCAAAGAAAGCGATGACGTGATTGACGAGCCCGCTGTTCGGAGATAGAAAGACGTTCAGCATGCCGATCAATACGACGGTGGAAATAAAATGCGGTGCATAGATAACGGTTTGCACGAACTTCTTGTACCGCTTCGCCATCATCTGATTGAGCATAAGCGCAACGAGTATCGGGACCGGGAAGCTGAAAACGAGTGAGTATACGCTAAGGAGCAACGTGTTTTCCATAATAGGCCAGAAGTTATACGCCTCGAAAAAACGCTGAAAATGCTCGAAACCTACCCATTCGCTGCCCCAAATCCCTTTGCTTGCGCGAAAATCTTTGAAAGCGATTTGAACGCCGTACATCGGGTAATACTTAAAAACGAGATACAATAAGACCGCCGGCAAAATGAACAAGTACAGCTCGTAGTTTTGCCTGATCTTCGGCCATAATCGATTGCCCTGCTTGTTGGTCGGACGATGCATGCCTTGCGGCAAAGCAGCGGTGTTATCAGATTTCTTCATACGTCGTTTGCACCCACCCTCTCGCACGTAATCGTTTACGTAAACGATTACGTAACACTTGTAGCTTTCAGCTTTATCGTTTACAGACTAGAGTAGGTTCTTCGTTTAAGAAGAACCTCTTATGACAAGCTCGGTCGGAAGTCTGACTTCCTTGTAATCCGCATCGGGATTCTCGATCCGCTCCAGCAAAATATTCGCGGCTGCCTCTCCAAGCTCGAAAGAAGGCTGTTTGACCATGGACAATGCCGGCCTTGTTACTCTGGCCCATTCATAATCGTCGAAGCCGATGATCGCGATATCGTCCGGAACGGCAATGTTATTTTCCTGCAKATAATGGAGCGCTCCCATAGTCATGACGTTGTTCGCTACGAATAATGCCGTTATCCGATGATTCGTAATGAGCGTCTGCGTCAGCCGATATCCGCTGTCAAAGCTGGAATTTGTGGAATCCGCTACCTGTATTAATTGTTCCTCGATTGTCAGTCCGTTATCCGACAATGCTTGCTTAAATCCCGCTAACCGTTCGTCGCTTGTCGTTAACCCAAGCGAGCCGGTGATGAAGCCGATTCGTTCATGCCCTTTACCGATTAGATGGCGGGCCGCCTCGTATGCCCCTCTCGCTCCTTCGGTCAACACGCAGTCGCCTTGAGCTTCAGTTGGCTTGCGGTCGATGAAGACGACTGGATAATCGCCGGTTCTCAGCGTATCCAAGTACGCGTGCTCCTCGTAGGTCGGAGCCATGATCAGCCCGTCGATCAATTGAGAATTGAACATCTTCACTTGCGCCTGTTCGGTTGCGATATCGTCCTTCGTATTGCTTAGGATCAAGCTGTATCCCTTCTCCATAAGAACGTTTTCAATCCCTTGCGCAATGGACATGAAGAAAAAGCTCGCCGTATCGTTGGGCATAATCGGCACCATCAGTCCGATAATCTTAGACTGCTTGCTGCGCAAGCTTCGCGCGACGCTGTTCGGCTGATACTTTAATTCCTTCATGACCTCCAGCACTCTCATCTTCGTCTCGTTGGCGACGTATCGGGTTCCGTTGATCACATGGGATACGGTGGCGGTAGATACATTGGCTCGTTTGGCCACTTCCTTAATGCTCATCGGTATATCATTGTCCCCTTAGGTAATCGTTTACGTAATCGTTTAACTGAATTATAAGCGTTTTCATCGCAAGTCGTCAATACCAAAATGAGAAAAACTCCTATCGGAGTACTTCGAGGATGAGCGACCGCGTTTAAGCGGAAGTTTTTATCGCCAATCAGAATGATTTCCTTTACGCTTTATCGCTATAAAGCACTTAAACATTCTGTTGTGGTAAAAAAGGTTGTCCCGATATCGCCATGCAGTTTGCACGCCTTTCGAAGGACAACCTTCCCGGAATGAATTCACTTTTCTCCGCTTAATGGCCAACCGTGTTCAACTCAGTCATAATTTCCTCCGGCAGCTTCTTGGAAGCGCTCGGCACTTCTCGTGGCTTGTCGTTGACGGTTTCCGAGGAATAGATCATGATGCTGACCGTTCCGTTCCTTGCATATGCGCGGATCAGAATCGGCTCGTTATACCTGTTTTTAAAAACAAAGTCGGGTCCCTGCCAGCTTACCGTCGCGTCGCGGCCAGGCGGCACGTAAGGAACATTGCGGCTATGAGAGTAACGGTTCACGATTTGCAGGCCAGCGCGATCAGCGGCGTTGAACAGCGTGGAAGAGATTTGGCAAATGCCGCCTCCGATTCCTTCCGATACCTCTCCCCTTACGATGACTGGGGCGCGCATATAGCCCTTGGTTTCGGTGCGCTTGCCGACCGTTTCATTGAACGAGAAATTTTCGTTCGGGAATACGACGCGGTTGTTAATCGCATTGGCCGCAAGCTGGATGTTATGCGAACGGTTTTTGTTGCGGCTATTGTAATACGTCGTATATAGTCCGATTTGCTTAACCCGAATAGAGGACATCAATTCACTGTCAACACGTGGATAGACCGGCTGCATAGGGACTTCCAAGGTGAAGTTTGCCCCTTCGAAAATGTAGCCATAGAATTGCTCTTCGAATAAGGCTCGATCAAGTCTGTAACCCGTCTTCTCCGGAACGATTCCGCCCCATCCGTCAAGCGATGCATCGACAGGCGGGGTGAAGGTACGCTTGTCCACTTCATCCATAAGTGAAATAAACTTCGATTCATTCACGATCGGAACGCCCGGCAATGGATGTGTATATTCCGAGCTCCTAGCTTCCTTAACTTGTTGACCATGACGCTCGATAGACAAAGGCGCTTGCCGCTCGGCTTGTGAGCCTGCATCGGAATTATAATGTTCCGCAATACCAACAGGTTGAATAAGCATCAGAATAGCTAAAGCCATATGGTACAACAATTGTATGCTCCCCCTCTTAGCTATTTATCCGACATAGTATGGTGAAAAAATCGGCTCTTCATGCATAATGACTCATCACATAAATATGAGCATCGCAGCCAATTCTATAAACGGACATTTATGAAGCGGAACGGAGGCAGCATTTGATGAGACAATGGACAATTACTTCGCGATTAGCGATAACTATAGGGACTGCTGCCGTACTGCTTGCGTTGCAGTTTGCAGTTGTGTCGGCTCCTGTTGAGGCACTTGGTTATGCAAGTAAAAAAGCGCAAGCATTAGCATCGTTAACGATTGCGGTTCATGCCAGCCGGCAGGCTGCTTTGGAGAGCACGCTCGATATAACCAGCGCTGAGTTCACGAAGGCATTGAAGCAGTCGAAGGTCGAATCGGCGGAAAAAGTCGTACTTGTGCCTGATGTCGAGGTTAAAGTGCAGCTATCGCAGGAAAGTAATCCCGTGCATTACCGGTTGGAGGAGACAGGCAATCTGTGGCGAGAGGATGCACACACAAGGCTGCTTCTGCCATCCGATAGTTCGGACATGCTGCTGCGGCTTGCCGAAGGTCTGCGCAAGCACCATTACGGCGGTATGACATCCTGGGATTCAGTGAAGCAGACACTCCCTAACAAAAGTATCTTTGCCGTGATCGATCTCGAATCGGGCTTATCATTCCGCGTGCAACGCCGAGCCGGCAGCGATCATGCCGACGTACAGCCGCTAACGAAAGCCGATACGGCAACGATGAAGCAAATTTACGGCGGCAGCTGGAGCTGGAAGCGCAAGGCTGTTCTCGTCCAATCCGAGCAAGGTTGGATTGCGGCATCCATGAACGGCATGCCGCATGGCGGCGACGGCATACCGGAGAACGGCTTCTCCGGCCACTTCTGCATCCATTTTCTTGGCAGCAGCACGCATAAGTCAGAATTTCCGGACTTGGCCCATCAGCTTATGGTGCATAAGGCAGGAGGAGAGCTGCAAGCTTTGTTCGACGCCGCTCCCCCTGCTTCGCTTGCCAAGTTATTCGTTGTCGTATTGAACCATCAAGACGAGCATATGTTGAGGCAGCTTGCCAAGGAAGTGCCGGAAGAGGAAGTGACGAAATGGGTCGAATTAATGGGGACTCTCGTGTCAATCAAAGAACCGCTTCGGAAGAAGAGTGAAGGAGGCGGGCTTCATTCGGATTCGTCCGAGCAACCCGCCCTATCCGCCCAAGTGACGCTGCCGATTACGATAGTGACGAAGAACGTGCCGGAGCGAAACACTGCCTACTCCTTCACCTTTCAGCGATCAGCCAAGGATTCGCCATGGCGATTAATCGGCGTTGACAATTAGAGAATTGATTCATTGTAAAACTCCAGCATTGTTGAGCGGTTGGGGCGCATGCGGTGCGCTTCGCGCAACCCAGCGGCGAGCAGAGCCCCGTCGATGCCGAGATCGGATGGCCTCGAGGGGCCGCCCACCTTCACTCGCGGACACAGCGCAGGCTGCTATTTCAAGCTCGTGCGGCTAGCTTCCCTTCGGCGTTTCCCCGACATATTTGACCGTTGTGAACATCCCGCCCGTTTGCTTCGTAAAATTATTCGACGTATGATGCGGCATATGGCAATGTAACGGCCACACACCCGGATTATTGGCTGCAAATTCGATATCGTAAGTCGTACCGCTAGCTACCGCGATTGTATTGATGGATCGGATGAGCGTTAAATAGTCGCATCCAAAGCGGTATTCAGTCGGATCCTCGATAATAAAAGCGCCGCATAACCCCGTTAGCTCTTGAATAATCGTTTCATAATGACTGTGATACATATGCGTGCCCGGCGGATTCGTTATTTGAAACGTGTAATCAAAATAATGGCCAGGCTCGATCTTGGGTGAAGGCTCGACGCAAGGCACGCCGTCCATCCCATTCGGTACATCAAGGCCATGCCAATGTACGCTTGTCGTATTCCCTATAGTGTATGGGGACTATGAATAAAAAAGCCTGAAGGTCTGTTTCCCCTTCAGGCTTTCTATCTTGTTTATTGAGCTAGACCTGTCAGTTCTTCCGGTTTCATCGCCTTTAGCTGCTGCTCGTAAAGCTTACGGTAGAGCCCTCCTTCGCGAAGCAGCGCGCGATGACTGCCTCGCTGTACAATCTCGCCATGATCGATGACGAGTATTTGGTTGGCGCGTACGACGGTTGCTAGCCGATGGGCGATGATGAACGTCGTTCTTCCTTCCATCAGACGCTCAAGCGCTTCCGTCACCATGGCTTCCGATTCCGAATCGAGTGCGGAGGTCGCTTCGTCCAAAATCAATATTTTCGGATCCTTCAGAATGGCTCTCGCAATCGCCAGCCTTTGCTTCTGTCCTCCCGACAGGCGCATGCCTCTCTCGCCAATGACCGTATCGTAGCCATCTTGAAATTCTCGAATGAATGCATCGGCGTTTGCTGCCAGCGCAGCTGCAATAACTTCTTCCTCGGTCGCTTCAGGCCTGCCGTAAACAAGATTTTCCCTAATCGATCCGGAAAATAAAATATTGTCCTGCAGCACTAAAGCGATATGCCGGCGAAGATCGTCCAGCTTGTAATCGCGCACATCGTTGCCGTCGATAATGACTGAGCCTTCGGTTGCGTCATAGAATCTAGGGATCAAATTAATCAACGTCGATTTGCCGGCTCCGCTCGGTCCAACAAGCGCAATCACTTCGCCGGATTTCGCTTCGAACGTAATCTCTTTAATACCCTGCCTTTCTTCATATGAAATTTGCGGCGGGAGCGGATTCACGTTCGTAGGTTTCCAAAAAAATCGTTTCGGCGCATGTTCCCGCTCAATCAAATCCGGATTGTTCGTTCCGCCTCCCGGCTGCTGGAAAGTAACGTTTCGGGTCATATAGTTGTAAGAAGCGTTAATGAACACGACATGCCCCTCACAAGTCGGCATCGGCAGCGCCTTCTCCGACTCGACGATTGCGGGCTTCTCGTCCAGCACCTCGAAGATTCGCTCGATATTCGTAATCGAGTTCTGAATCGTTACGTTCACGTCCGCGAAGCGTTGAATTGGACCGTACAAATTGCCCAGTAACATTTGAAAAGCAATGATTTCGCCTGCCGTCATTTTGCCGGCCAGTACCAGGCTTCCGCCGACAAGCCAGATCATAACGCCGCCGATATGGGCAAAGGTCTCGCTAAGTCTGCCTAATATATTGGAGAAAAAATGGGCCGACAACGTAAGCTTGTAGTGCTGCTTCCCTTGCTTGCCGAACCGCTCCYGTTCCTGCCGCTCGCCGTTGAACGCCTGCACGATTCGAACGCCCGCCATCCGCTCGACAAGCGTTCCCGATATGCGCTCCATCTGTCTATGGACGGAACGCCATGCCAGACGGATATGAACATTCATATTCGTAAAGGACAAATAGTAGAAAGGCAAGATGGCAAGAGACAATATAGCCAAGAAGGCATTCATTCGAAATAGTAGAAATCCTGCAAAAAGGACCATTAACAAATCGAGCACGAGGTTGATAATACCTCCGCCAATCAAGTTTTGCGCGCCTCCGATATCATGAATGACTCTGGAGGAGATGCCGCCTACCTGACGTTGGTCGTAGAAGCTTACAGGCATCTTTTGCAGATGATAGTAGAGCTGATCCCGAAGATCCTTCATCATCCGATTGCCAAGAATGGCCGAGTAGTAATGTCTGCCGAAATTGACGATTACGCCGATCAACAAAATAGCGAGCATGATGCCAATAATTGAATAGAGCCCCACCCCGCCTTCTCCGGCGAGCACGTCATCGATTAAAATTTGCGTATAAATCGGAGCAGAGAGCGGCGCGATAAACTGAATGATGCCGAGCAGAATGATAAAGCCGATCGTCCCCCAATACGGTTTGGCCCAAACCAAGTAACGCTTAACCGGACTAATTCGAATCCCTCCCCTTCACATCTATAAACTTTTTCCATCTTAATTCATGAAGAAAGGGTTTACAAAGTCCATTGGGCAACGGATATATCCGTTAATCGTCAGGAAATGGAGAAATACTCCTATGCCGCCCTTGAGGTGAAGCCATTTCAAGTAATTCAAGGGTTTACAGGGAATACCTACCTATTTTCCGATTTACATCATCCTTCAAATAAGGTTTAATATAAGATTGCTCTTTTGCAGAATCGGCACGTGTTCAGTCGGATTCGTTTAAATTAACATTAAAGTTAATCATATAAACGTATTTCACTTGAAGTTTGCTAATTGACAGCTATACAATCGTTTATTTATACTCTTTTTAAGTGGAAACCATTTAATATGCAGTTTTATGTTAACTTTTAAATTAACTACTTATTTTAAGGAGGATTATGATGTCAGCAACCAATTATTCCATACCCCGACCCGAATATCCGCGACCGCAGATGGTCCGCTCCGAGTGGCTGAACTTGAACGGCGAATGGGAATTTGAAATCGATCATGGCAAAAGCGGGAAACATCGCAATTTGTTCGACGCTTCCGCGTTAAAGGACAAAATTATCGTTCCTTTCTGTCCGGAGAGCAAGCTGTCGGGCATTGAGAACAAAGACTTCATGCCTGCAGTCTGGTATCGCAAGGCAATCCAAGTTCCAACTGAATGGGAGGGCAACCGCATCCTGCTGCATTTTGGAGCGGTCGACTACGAAACCGAGGTTTGGGTGAACGGCAAATCCGCCGGTACGCATCACGGCGGTTACGCCTCCTTTTCGCTGGAGATCACGCATCTGCTTCATGCCGGCACCAACGTATTGACCGTATGCGCAGAGGACGATGTGCGGTCCGGACTTYAGCCCTGCGGCAAGCAATCGAGCATGTATCATTCGCATGGATGCGACTATACGAGAACAACGGGGATTTGGCAGACTGTGTGGCTGGAGTCAGTGCCCCAGCAGTACATTCAGTCGTTCAAGCTGACTCCGGACGCCGACAATCAAGCGCTTCATGTTGAAGGCGAATTCCTCGGAGCCGATGGTCTCACGTTTGCTGTGGAAGCGCAATTCGGCGGCCAAACGGTAGGCAGGCAGTCTGCTGTCGTGAATGGCAAACAAGGACGCCTAACGGTACAACTGTCGGAAAGCCATTTGTGGGCTATCGGTTCGCCGAACCTTTACGATCTCACCTTGTCCATCCAGCATAACGGCAATACAATCGATGCGGTAACAAGCTATTTCGGCCTGCGCTCCGTGAAGTGGGACAATAACGCGATCCTCATTAACGGTAAACCCGTATTCCAACGTTTGGTGCTGGACCAAGGCTTTTACCCGGAAGGGATTTATACCGCTCCTACGGATGAACATTTGAAGAGAGATATTGAATTGTCCATGAGCCTGGGCTTTAACGGCGCACGCCTTCACGAGAAAGTTTTTGAAGCGCGCTTCTTGTATTGGGCCGACCAATTGGGCTACATCGTATGGGGCGAGCATGCGAATTGGGGACTTGATATTTCGACGGCAAGGGGGCTGCAGCAATTTTTGCCGGAGTGGATTGAAATCGTTAAACGCGACTATAACAGTCCTGCTCTCGTGGGCTGGTGCCCGTTCAATGAAACATGGGATGGTCCGCAGGGAACCCGCCAAAATGACGAGGTGCTTCGCATCACTTATCAAGTGACGAAGTCGCTTGATGCTACTCGTCCGGTTATTGATACAAGCGGCAACTTCCATGTCGTTACCGATATATTCGACGTTCATGACTATGATCAGGATCCAGTCGAATTTGCCAAGCATTACGAAACGATGCGGAGCGGCGGGGACAGGTATGTCACCTTCCCGGATCGTCAGAAATACGAAGGTCAGCCTTACTTCGTTAGCGAATACGGCGGCATTTGGTGGAATCCGGGTCAGACCGATCAGAAGAGCTGGGGTTATGGCAACCGCCCGCGCTCGGAGGAGGAGTTCCTTAGCCGTTATGAAGGCTTGACGCTGGCACTGTTGGAAAACCCTTATATTTGCGCTTTTTGCTATACGCAGCTTTATGATGTCGAGCAGGAAGTTAACGGCCTTCTCACTTACGAGCGTCAGCATAAATTCGATCCCGAGCTCATCCGCCGTATTAATGCCACGGTGGCCGCAATCGAGAAGCAGCCGTTTCGTGCGTAGCGATAATAGACCATCGAATAAGGGCGGTACAGGTAAGCACCTGCACCGCCCTTTCTCTTCATTTCCGGCTGGCCAGCTCCAGCTTCCTGAACAAATCGCTGAACACGGCATCGCGATCGATATAGGAGACGTAACGGATCAAATGTCTTGTCGAATCGAAACTCCAGCGATAGTCGTCCGATATGCGAGGACTCTGAATCAAGTGCGATGGAACCCACTCGGGTCGAACAAGCCAAGCGACGACGGAAATATCCCAGATCACCCTCGAGTAGCCGTAGTGATCTTCCTTGCAATTGCGATAGGTTTCGTAGAGATATTCGCCGACTGCACCGGACGGTCTTACATAATCCCGCACCTCCGATAGCGTCGTCCGCAAGTTGGAAGCAACGCCCATGCACGGTATGACAACGAGCGGAACGCCGCAATCGAATATGATTCTAGAGGCATGCAAGTCCTGCTGCAGGTTGAACTCTCTCGTATCCGGCCATTCCAGCGCGTGTCCGCCAAGCCAGACGACAACGATTCTTTCGATGATGGACGGCTCTAGCAAAATCGCGCTGGCGATATTCGATATTGCCCCGATACCCACGACGTAGAGCGGATCACTCGGGTCGCAAGCCATCGCACGACTGACGAGATCATTCGCCGCATCGCTGATTACGGGCTTATTCGCCTCAGGCAGATAGCTGTCCGAGCCACGGTAGACGKGCACGTCTTCACGGTCCATCAAATTCAAGATGCGTATGATTTCGTGATAGCTCTTCTCCATGCCGTCCTTCGGTCCCATGGACAGGTCATTATAGAACGGAGCGGCATAAAGCGCTTGCAATTGTATCCGTTCAGGCGACAGCAAGGAATAGATGACCGCGAATTGGTCGTCGATTTCGTTGAACGTGTCGGTGTCGAGCACCATTTTCACCTTGCCGCTTGGCCATTCGAGCTTCCGCACGCGTTGCTCCGTAGATAAGTCAGGGAATTTTTTTTGCATCATTGCAACCTCCATTCGTATCATGAACGATCTCATCCAGCTATGGTATACTGATCTCATTCTACGAATATTTGGGCAACGGCAGTAGTATTAACAGGTTACGATCTATCACGAATTGGCTAATTCGTACGGAGATAGGAGAAGCGATCTATGACAGTGTCGTTTGATTTTTTTTATCAGGCTATACGGGCCAAGCAGGAGTTTATCGGACCGCATTACCATCCCTGTTACGAAATTGTTTATTACGTGAACGGGCATGGAACAACGAGGATTGGCCAAGAGGAATATAGCTTCTCCTCCGGAGATTACGCCATTATCGCTCCCTGCACGGTCCATGAGGAGCGGGCAACGTCGCAGCTGAATGTGATGTTCTCCGGTCTCATTAGCAGCGATTCGCCGCCGCTTGTCGAGGGAGTATATCGTGATGCGCCTTCGAGGCCCATCCTTCACTTGCTGCATAAACTCGACTTTGAGCTTCAAAACAAAAGAAGCATGTATAAGCAGATGTTAAATACGATAGCTTCCGAGCTATTCATAGAGCTATTCCGCACGCATCCTTCCGAGGAAACGGATGATCGCGGAGATATTATCCGTTACGCGCAAGCGTACATGGATGAATATTCACTGCAGAGGGTCGATCTGCAATCGCTGGCCGCGCAATACGGCTATAGCTATGACCGCTTCCGCCATCTCTTCAAGGAGAAGCTTGGCGTCTCGCCGACTCAATATATTTTGCTTCGCAGGCTGGAGCGTGCGAAGACGTTGCTGCACCATTCCCCGCTTCAGGTGTCGATCATCGCGATGGAATGCGGCTTTTCTACCGATGCGCAATTTTGCAGCTTGTTCAAACGGGAGATCGGTATCACGCCGGGGCAGTACCGTATGTTAGCGGAGCCGAAAATCTCGAACCTATAGCACGTCAGACAACGGAACGATCGTCTCGGTATCACTCTCGATAATGACGACTTCTCTGATAGCCTTCGATTGCTCCTTATTAAGCTCGATTACGAACGTCCTTGGCCTTGCATCGGCCGTGCAATAGCTGCCTGTTCCAACGAGCATGACAACGAGCGCCTGTCCGTCTGCGCGAAGCGAAACCTCACCTGTCTCGTATGGGCAAGTTCCCGATTCGTGAACGCCGATGAAGTAGGTATCGTTTTGCTCATGGTTCACTTCAGGCTGCTTCTCTTCGAACCTATAGTAGTTCCACGCCTTCTCATATTGCGTTTCATCTGTTGATTTCGTCGCCATATATTCGTAATGAGGCGCGATTTCTCTTCTGAATGAAGCTTCATTAAAGTCCTCAGGCAGCACCTTCTCGCTTGCCACGACCCTTGTTGTAACGCTTTTTCCTTCCATTGCCCGGTTGTCCTCCGCCTGCTTCGGCTCATCCACTGGTACGATGTTCGTTTCGTTGTCGTTCGATGAGCATCCGGCAACAGCCAAAGCCGCGATTAGAATAACAGCCACACTTATCGTTCTGAATTTCAGCATAACGCCACCCCCTCCATTCAAGACGATTGATCCATAACATTTGTTTCGAATCGATCGATTAAGATGCAACCGTATTCGGATGACTTTGCTTCAGTTCTTGCCGCTTCTTCATCATTCCATTCAACCTTTCCGAGAACAGCAGCATCGCCAACGCGCAAATAACGATATAGGACGGAAAGATGCCGATCGTCGCGTAAGCGGCAATAAAGCCGAGCAGCGGCGGCATGAACGTGCTCCCCGTGTATGCGAAAGCCATTTGGAACCCCATAATGGACCCCGCATGCTTCTTACCAAAGCGTTCAGGCGTCTCATGAAGCATACAAGGAAAGATCGGCGCGAGACCTAAGCCGACAATCATAAAGCCGGCAAGCGCGAAGCTCGTTGGCAGCGGAAGGATCATAAGTACGGCTCCGGCCAATGTCATCATCTGCCCAACCCGAATGAGCATGCGGTTCGTCAGCTTGAACGTAATGAAACCCGTTATGAACCTGCCGATCGTGATCCCCGCGTAAAACAACGAAACCCATTGCGCTGCTGCGGCAGCAGTCATGTCCTTCACATTAACGAGGAAACTGCTTCCCCACAGTCCCATCGTCGCCTCGACCGCGCAGTAGAACAAGAAGGTGGCAAGCGCCAGCTTGACTCCCTTTACCTGCAAAGGCTTCTTCGGCTGCGATAGAGCGATTTCGCCCTCCGCCGTTTCCGCCGCTGCGCCAATGGACGCCTCTTGCGACGAGGCACTGCCGCCTTGCGGCGCACGTTTCCATAGAGGAAGCGTAACGAATAATACAATAACGAGCCCGAACTGAATGCCGGCAACGGTCATATAACCTTGTCGCCAAGCTTCTTGTCCCGTTATGAACGGAGCCATAATCATCGGCCCCAGAGTGGCTCCGACTCCCCAGAAACAGTGCAGCCAGCTCATATGATGCGCCTTGTAATGGGCGGCAACGTAATTATTAAGTCCGGAATCGACCGCGCCGCCGCCAATTCCAAGCGGAATCGCGCATAGAATAAGCCAGATGAGCGACGGCGAAAGGGCAAAGCCAAACAAGGCCCCGGCAGTCAAGATGCAGCTGACAAGCGTAATTTTGCCCGTCCCGTATCGCGCGAGCACCTTCCCGCTTATGAGGCTGGACACGATCGTGCTTCCGGCGATGATCATGAATATGACGCCGGCCGTTTCCAACGGCGCATCGTAATCCGATTGCATTATCGGCCATGCCGTCCCAAGAAGGGAGTCGGGCAAGCCCAAACTAATAAAAGCCAAATAAATAATCATTAGAAAAAACGTAGCCATATCGTTCACTCTTCTCCTGTTGTCTATTATCCTTTGGTTCTCGAAATCATAAGATCAAGTCCTAAGTGCTGCAAGCCATACAAATAATCTTGCCGCCAATCGCTTGCCGCAAGCTTAGGGAGATGCTCTGCCGGTATAAATGACGCGCTGCTTGCCGCAATGCGGCTAATCATCGTTTCATTTACTTCGTCATCGCAGAAAATAAACGCATGCGGGTTAAGAATCGCCGAGAACGCCGCAACAAGCCGACTAATCGCATCTACTCTTGCTGTTTCTCGCTCCTCTTCCGTCTCCAAGCCGCTTCCCTTATCCAAAGCTTGCAGGAAGTTGCTTTTATCATACTGAGGTACAAAGGATACTTCCCCTGAGAAATAGGAGCTGCCACGCACCAGTACGCCGTTCATCATAATACCGGCACCCGGGCCGTTGTTGCCAAGGTACAAGTAGACCAAGGAGGAGCCATCATCCTTCACTCCCCGAGTGTCGTTGTAACCAAGCACAGCCGCGTTCATATCGTTCTCTACGACGACCGGAATGGATAAACGATCCTCGAAATGCTTTTTCAGATCAAAATCTTGGAACTGCGCATAGCCGGGAATGTAAATAAGCCGACCATTACGAACCGAAGCCGGCACACCGATGGACAGTGACTTTATTCGCGGCTCGCTGCGCACGATCTCTTCGATCCGGAGAGTCAGACTCTCGATATTATCAAGCAGGAAGCTCGACGTTTGCCCCTGTTCCTTCACTTCGCCTATACAATTAAAGATCATGTAGTTCGTCTCTGTTCGCTCTAGAAAAATCGCCAGCCCAAGCATATGCTCCGGATTGTACGCATATCGCTGCGCTCTTCTCCCGCCGCTGGAATCGTCAAGACCGACGGCCAGCAGCTCCCCGTCCCGCTCCATCTGGGTCAGAAACTTGCTGATGGTCGGAAAGCTTAATCCGAGCTTGTCGCTCAGCTCTGCTTTCGTGGCACTCCCAAGCGCCAACAACGTGGAGCGTATTCCGCGCAAAATCGTTTTTTTCGTCTCTTCTGGAGTCGCGAGCAACTCGTTCATAAGGATCACCGCCTTCTTTCACGACACTTATTAAACGCATTTAATAAGTTATTGCCATCCTATCATAGCAGATCACGTACGCTGAGGAAACCATTTTTTCGCAAGCTGATTTGCTGAATTTGCATGGGATTGTAGCCCGCCAGCGGGCATCAACGTCGGACACCGTTCGATAGTTCCATTTTGAGCAACTAATACATCGTTTTCGCATATATCACCTCATTTAGTTTGATTTCAGGAAACTAATGAGGCGGTTTTAGCTTCCTGGTTACAATAGGCTGATTAGTTTGACGAAACGCAACTAAATGCGACCTTGTCGGCAAACTTACTATATTAGTTCGACGAAATGCAATTACACGCATCTTAGACATCCCAGCATGAAAAAAAACAGGCTGCCTCTGCAGCCTGTTCTTTGAAATTTAGGAAAGTATATCGTTTCAATGTTTCAATTCGATACTCCTATTAATAAACGGTTTTCCATTCCGCGATATTGCTTGCATCGAATTTGAACGGATCGCCAAGCATAATTTGCGTGCCGTCGCCGTCTTGTACGATCTCTTTCTCGCCAAGTGTACCCGCGCTTACTTTCTCTCCTACTTTGCCGGTAATTTTACCATTAACAAGTCCGTCTGCTGCATAGCCCGCCAAATAACCTACATCGATCGGATTCCACAGGTACATCCATTGGCAGATGCCTGTCTCAATGTATTCCGCCATCTCGCTCGGCAGCCCAAGACCCGTCAGCTGCACCTTGCCTTTCAAGCCTTTGTCCGTAAGCACTTTGCCGGCTGCCGCGATACCTACCGTCGTCGGCGCAATAATGCCCTTCAGGTTCGGGTACGATTTCAGCAGCGCTTCCGTCTCGGATACGCTCTTATCGCGCAGGTCGTCGCCGTAAGCTACCTTCACAAGCTTAACATCCGCGTACTTCGGATCCTCCAGTTCCTTCTTCATCCATTCGATCCATGTGTTCTGGTTCGTTGCTTGCGATGTTGCGCTCAAGATCGCGATTTCGCCTGAACCGCCGATCATCTCTACAACGCCTTGAATGAGCGTGCGGCCAATTCGTTCCGGGTCGGCTTGATTGACATGGACGAGACGGCTCTTCGCATTAACCGCGGAGTCGAGCGACAGCACTTTAATGCCGGCTTTCATCGCTTTCTCCAGCGCGGGCTGAAGCGCATCGGGATCGTTGCCGACAATTGCAATGGAGTTCACCTTCTGCGAAATAAGCTCATCGATCATCGTAATCTGCGCTTCGGCAGTCGGCTGATCAGGCGCTTTCAAGATCGCTTCGTAGCCAAGCTCTTCGATCGCTTTCTTGTAGCCATCCATTTCCTTCTCGCCGTAGGGGTTGCCCGTATTTTTGAATATGATGGCATATTTCTGTTTGCCCCCTGCGCCTTCACCCTCGCCATTCGAAGAGCCTTCCCCGGAGTTGTTGCTGCATGCTGCGATAAGAGTCATTAACATTACGGTAGCCACGATGATGGATAATACCTTTTTCACATTTGTTTCCTCCCTTTTTCTACTCTTATTATATATACAATCGACTGCAATAGCCGAATCGTATCGCGGATCAAGTCGTCTTGCGGCTTGCGCCGACGCGCATCTTCAATTGCGGAATGGCAACCGCGACGATTAACAATAAGCCTAAAATAATGAGAAGCGACTGGGCCGATACGTTGACAAGACCGAGCCCGTAGCGAAGGAAGCCGATCAGGAACACGGCAAGTATCGCGCCGATCATCCTTCCTTTGCCTCCAGCCGTGCTTATCCCTCCGAGTACAACCATCGCAATCACTTCAAGCTCATAGCCTGTTGCAATATTGGGGCGAGTACTGCCCATGCGTGAGGTAAGGAACAAGGCAGTAACAGCAGCCATTAGTCCGGCCAAGGTGAATACGATAACCTTGATTCGGTCTACGGGAACGCCGGAATACAGCGCGGCCGTCGGATTGTTGCCAATGGCGTATACTTTCCTGCCGAACGTTGTCTTGTGCAGCAAATAAGCGAATATAATAACGGCTGCCGCGAACGCAATAAGGATGAACGGGATGCCGCCGATATAATCCCAGCCAAGAAACTTGAACCATGACGGGAAGCTGCCCGACGCCTGGTCTTCGAGCAAAATATAGGCGATGCCGCGATAAATAATCATCGTTGCGAGCGTGACAATAACCGAAGAGAGCTCCTTGAACCTGACGATCAGCATGCCGTTAACCCAGCCGCAGAGCGCGCCGACAGCGAGACAAATCAGTACGGCCAGCTCCATCGGAACGCCGTGGTTGTACAGATCGGCCATCATAACCGACGACAACGCCACGATCGATCCGACGGAAATATCGATATCTCCCATCAAAATAATGAACACCATCGGCAGCACGATGAACGCTTTATCAAGAAAACCCATCGTCGCGTCGCGCAGATTGTTATAGTCCAGGAAATATTCCGATAGATTCATGTTCATAATGAACACCGCTATTATGATCAGAACAAGCAGCCACTCCCATTGGAGGAAAAACCCCTTCAGAGAAAAATCTTTTTTGCTGGCAATCACTCGAGGTTCCATCGCTAGATTTTCCTCCTCATCAGGTTATTTCGGTCAAGCCCGCGCTTTACCATGGCGTTGATCAATACGGCGATCAGGATGATCGACCCTTGTATGAACATTTGCCAGAAGGGAGAGATGTTGATCATCGGCATCGCGTTATTCAGAATGCCAAGCAATATCGATCCAAGGATAATGCCCGATATTTTGCCGACGCCTCCAGCGATGCTGACACCGCCAAGGACACATGCAGCAATGACGCTGAGCTCATAGCCCGAAGCCGTATCGCCCTGCGCCGAAGCGAACTTGGATACCCAGAGAACGCCGGCAAGTCCGGAGAGCCCGCCCATGACCGTGTAGACTAGCCACAGAATTCGTCCCGTGCGAATGCCGCTTATAAGTGCCGAATCGGGGTTGCTCCCGATCGCATAAATTCTTCTTCCCGTCCGCGTGTAGCTTACAAAATAGTAAGCGGCGATATAGATGACAATGGCGATGGCTATGAGGTTATTGATGCCAAGCAAGCTTCCTGTAGCGATCTCCTTAAAGCTGGCAGGCATTTGATGGGCACTGACCCACTTGCCTCCGCTCGTCTCGAAGGTTAAACCGCGGAATACGTTCATCATCCCGAGCGTCGCGATAATCGGAAGGATATTAACCCACGCTACTAGGAAACCTAGCACCATGCCGCATAAGAGCCCTACTCCAATACCGATTGCTAATACGAGCGCTGGATGCATATCCGGCATTTGCTTAACCGTAAGCGCGGCAACCATGCCCGATAAAGCAAGCGTTGCGCCGATTGAAAGGTCGATTCCGCGCGTAATGATGACGAGCATCATGCCTACGGACAGGATAGCGAGAATGGCCGTATTCGTTGCAATGTCATTGATGTTCTCCCAAGTAAGGAAGCTTGGGTTACGAAGCTGTACGCCAAGCGACATCAGAATAATGAAGAGGAGCAGACCGAGCTCCCTGAACTTCGCAATCATAGCGCTTACAGATGTTTTCTCAGGATGGGTTCCAGCAATGGGAGCGGCAGGTTGTGTTATTGGTTTCATGCGCTCGCCTCCTCGTCCGCTGTTCCGTCCATCGAGGCCGACAGAATGGCTTCCTGCGTCAAGCCCTCGCGGTCAAGCATAGCTGTAATGCGTCCTTCTCGCATCACTGCTACCCGATCGCACATGCCGATGATTTCCGGCATTTCGGATGATACAAGAATGATCCCGTAACCCGAGCATGCGAGATCACTGATCATTTCGTAGATAGCCGACTTCGCCCCTACATCGACCCCTTTGGTCGGTTCATCAAGGATGAGCACGTCCAGTTCGGCATTCAATAACTTGGCGAATACGACCTTCTGCTGATTGCCGCCCGATAGCGAGCTGACCAGATCGAACACGCTCTTCGCCTTGACGTTCACCTTCTCTGCCAAGCGCTTCGCCGACTCCAGCTCCTTGCGGAAGTTAATCGCACCTTGAGCGGCGAACTTCTCAAGCGTCGGCAGCGATACATTGCGTCCGATCCCCCATTGCAGGACGAGCCCTTGCTTTTGCCGATCCTCCGGCAAATAGCCGATGCCGTGGCGCATGGCTTCGCGCGGATTTCGAAGCTGCAGCGGCTTTCCTTTGTACTGGATGCTGCCTTTGTCATGCTTCTCGATCCCGAATAGAGCTTGGCATACTTCCGTTCTCCCTGCGCCGACGAGCCCCGTCAAGCCGAGTATCTCTCCCCGGCGAAGCGCAAAGGATACGTCAGCGTAATAGCCGGTTCTCCCAAGACCCTCCACGCGCAGCAGCTCTTCGCCGAGTACGGCTTCCTTCTTCGGGAACAGCTGCGAAATCTCTCTGCCTACCATAGCGATAATTAAGTCATGATTCGAAATTTCATCGACATTCCATGTGCCGATATATTTGGCATCCCGGAATACCGTCACTTTGCTGGCAAGACGATACAAGTCCTCGAACCGATGCGAGATGAAAATAATGGCTGCGCCCTTATCCCGCAGACGCTCCGTTATCCGGTATAGCTCTTCGCTCTCGTTTTTGGTCAACGCCGCAGTCGGTTCGTCCATTATAATAATCTTCGCATCCACAGATAGCGCCTTCGCAATCTCGACAATCTGCTGCTCCGCAACGCTAAGCGCGCCCATCATCGTCTTAGGACTGAAGGCTGCGCCAAGCTCCTTAAGCAGCAGCCCCGCTTCCTTATGCATTTCCTTCCATAGAATACGGCCCGTTCCTCGCTGTACCCTCTCGTGGCCCATAAATATATTTTCGGTGACGCTCAGATCAGGGTAACATGTAACATGCTGATAAATAGCTGCGATTCCCCGTTTCTGTGCATCCGTCGGGTGGTGAAACTCCACCTTCTCACCGTCTAAGTACATCTCGCCGCCGTCAGGCGAATAGACGCCGGTTATCACTTTGATGAACGTTGACTTGCCCGCTCCGTTCTCCCCCATTAATGCGTGAATTTCACCCGGTCTCAGCTTGAAATAAACGTCATTAAGCGCCTTAACCCCAGGAAATACTTTCGTAATTCCACTCAGTTCAAGTACATATTCTGTATTCGCCATCCCCGGCTTACCCCCTTATGTCTGTCGTTGCGCTTGGCACTCCGGCCCTTATGGCTACATCTTATCAGCAACAAAGGAAGGTCATAAGGTGACAATGCTCGGGTTGGGGGGAGAGGATTCGGGTTCTAAAACAGCCCAGTCAGGATAGGCAGCTAGACGTGCTTCCTCCTAAACTTTAAAGGTTTGAACGGTATAAAAAAAACTACGATAGCTCCTTTAACGAAGGGAAGGGTCAGTCGTCGTTTTTTTGCATGGCTTACGGTCACAAAGGACTCTAATTACCCTTATTCGGTGGCTGCTGCATCGTTACGGACACGACAGGCGCTAATTGCGCCAATCGAAGCGATTTCGCTGCCAAACACACCTGTTAGAGTCTTATGTGTCCGTAAATACAGTTAAAGTCGCAAATCAAACCTATAAGGGCCTCTGGTGTCCGTTAGCAGGAGCAGCAGCAGCAGCCAAACTTCGTACACGGATCGATCCCATGATCGAAATGGGGGATCCCATCGTAAGTATTGTAAGCGACGGATTGTAAGCGACGGACAGGTTTCCATCCGGCATGCTTTCGAATCACTCTTGCTTGATGTGCCGTATCTGTTCTGCTAGTGCCATTACATGAAGGATATGGCGAAGACTGCCGTAGATGCGGATCGAAAGCTGCAACAATTGAATGCTCAGTGGTATCAAATCACGCTTGTTTGTTAATTGTGCCAGTGTAGAAAAAAAAGACCCGAGCATCCGCAGCAAGCTTCATTTGCTTGAACGGGTGACAGAGTCTCAGGTCTAACTCATTCCTTGGTTGGATATTATTTTCAATTCGTTAACTGTCGCCGTCCTTTGGCGGCATACGTTTAATTYAAGTAAAATACTTCTCTCATCGGCTTGATCGGCTCTGCCTCATGGAAGTCGAATGATCCCTCGACCATCGTCGACGTAATCGCATTCCAGCGATTGCATGCCTCGCTCTCCGCGATGAGCCGGAACGCCTCTTCCACATCGTCGCATTCAAAGCAATAGAAAAACTGATTGCCGTTCTGGAAAATTGAATAATTGCGTATGCCTGCCCGGGAATGCTCGCTCATGATTTCCGGCCAAGGGTCCAGATGCATCCTCACGTATTCCTCCAGACATTCCTCCTTGATCTTCCATGTCCATGCGAATTTATTGCTCGTCGTCATCTTTGCCTGCTCCCTTCGGTTCAATATTGGTAGATTCTCTATATTGGGATGGCGTCATCCCTAGCTTCTGCTTGAACAGCTTGCTGAAATATTTCACGTCTTGATAGCCTACTCTACCGCTAATATCATGCAGCTTAAGCCGCGTGTCCCGCAGCAGCTCTTTCGCATGATCAATGCGAAGCCGCGTGAGAAAATCGAGCACCGTCTCTCCGGTCTGCATTTTGAAATATTCACTGAAGTAAGTCGGATTCATATAGACGTGATCGGCGATTTTTTTTATCGTGATATCCTCAGCAACATGATCGGTGATCCAACGCTTAGCTTGATCGATCACCTTGACGTTGCTTGTCTGTCGCGACTTGATGATGTCATGAATGACCGACTCGGCCAAATGCCAGGTGCAAGATTTCAGCTCATGAAGGCTGGCTGCTCTCTTAACCATCTGAATCTCTTCCATAATCGCTGACGAATCGGGCAAGCCCCTCGTATTCTCCAGCAGGGCCGAATGAATCAATATAACCGCATGGAGCACAGCCGCCTGGATACGGGAAGGACTCTCCATCATCTCTACTTGTTCAAAAAATTGCTTGCAAGCCTTCAACGCATCAGCCTCGTTAGCCTGATCAACCGCCCGCTTGAGCTTCTGAGAGAGAATGGCCGCTTCCTTCCCATGCTGATCGGCATCGCCTTCCTCGGACCGTTCGGCCGAATGGAAGATTTGGTTGCCGCCATACACATAACGGTAGTTCATACGCGCGAGTGATTGACGCTTAGCCTCCGGAAGAAGATATAGCTCCTCGATCGTCTGACCATAGGCGATCGATACCGTGAAGGGAGTGTACGCTCGAATCGAGGCTCGTATTTGCTCTGCCAATTGGCGGGCCGTTGCCTCTATCGCAACGTCCGACTGCTCACCCTGAACGAGCACCCAAAAGTCTGATTCCCCGCCGAAGTAACACCATCCTGTTCGACCGGAATGAGCCAGCTCCGTCTCAACGACCTCCGAAATAATATTTTCGAGCGCATAGAAGTACGCTTTCCAGTCACTGGACGTATATGTTCTCGTCTTGACAGGCAGCGCGTCCAGACGGACCAGCAGAAGAATATATTGACCGCTCGGGAACTCATCCACCCAGCAGCCCAGATTCGTCATGTTAATATCCGCCGACGTAATATAGCTTAAGGTCTGAATTTGACGTGTCTTCGCCAGCTTCTCCGTATCCCGCTCCAGCTCGCCTCTCGTCAAGGCATGATAGCGATCCCGTGTAATAATGTCGCGCAGCTCCAGCATCCGGTGGCGGAACTGCTCCCGGTCGAGCGGTTTCAATATATAGTCGAGAGCCCCTTCCCGCAGGGCGGTCTGCAAGTAAATGAAGTCGTCAAAGCCGCTTATGAGGATAGGATAGATCGGGTACAGCTTCTTCGCTTCCTTGATTAAGGTAAGGCCGTCCATCTCCGGCATCTTCACGTCGGTAATTAACAGATCGACCCCTCCCTCATGCTCCTGCAGAAGCTGCAGCGCCTCCCGGCCGTCCCCCGCCGTCGCTACGACCTCCCAGCCTTCCCCGAGAGACTGGACATGGCGCTCGATCCCCCTCCGAATGCGAGGCTCGTCATCCACAATTAACGTTCTGATCGTTCTCATCGTTCACCTCTCACCCTCACCCCGGAAGCTCATTCTGATCGTTCTCATAAGGCTGCGTATTCATCGGTATACGTATGATGATTTCTGTTCCAAGCCCTTCTATACTATGCATTTGCAGACCGTATTCCGAACCATGCATCATCTTGATTCTCGCATTCACATTGCTTAAGCCGAATTGCGAGCTCTTGTGCTGGAACGATTCGTTCTTCAGCAGCTTCTCCAGCTCCATGAGGCGCTCTGCCGATATGCCCGGCCCATTGTCTCGAATACGGAATACCATTTCCACATTGCCCGACTGTGCGCCGAATTCCTGTCCAATCGAAATTTGGATTTCGAGCTTTCTGCGCTTTTCCAGCCCGTGCTTGATCGCATTCTCTACAACCGGCTGAAGGATGAACTTGGGCGAATACAGGTTCTGCAAATCTCCTGCTCGCTGCTCGACGATCTCGAAAGCCAGCCGATCCTCGAAGCGGAACTTCTGAATCGTCAAATAATCCCTCACATGCTGCACTTCTTCCGCGATCGTGACCGATCTGCTTAGGTTGCTGACGGAGAAGCGCAGCATGCGGCCAAGCAGCGTAACCATATCGACAACCGCTTCGGTCTCGCCCTCTTCCACGGCCATGCCGATCGTCTCCAGCGTATTGTACATAAAATGGGGATTGATCTGCGATTGCAGCGCGTACAATTCCGCTTCTTTTTGGCGAATTTCGATTTGGTAGTTTTTTTGAATCAAATCCCGGATCGTCGTGATCATCGAGTTCAGGCTCGTTGCGAGCGTGCCGATCTCGTCCCTGCTTTGCAATTCGTAATTGACCTGGAACTTGCCCATCTCCACGTTCTTCATCATACTGCTAAGCCGTTTAAGCGGCTGGATGAACTTCCACGAGAAATAGACGAAGACGACCGCCGTAAGCAGGAAAATACTGAGCAGGAGTACGCCGTTCCACTTCTGAATCGCGTCCACCTCGCTCGTCAGCTTCTTTATCGGAAGACTGTGTACCAGTATAAACCCGCGTGAGGACTGATTGAGACTAATCAATGAAGGAGTGTCCGGACCTTTCGTACGGAAGCTTCCGTTCAGCAGCGGATAGGACTTCTTATTCGTATCCACCGTTCCGATCATAGCTGGATTCGTATGATAGACGATCAATCCCGATTCGTTCATCAGCCACATCTTGCCTTCGCCTTCTTCATCGCTTTCGATGTTGCGGAAGATGCGGTCAATAAACGAAAGGTCGATGGCAATGAACATGCTTCCTAACATTTTGCGGTTATCGGTATCGAAGAGCTGCTTCTTAATCATGACGTACGGTATTTTATTGGCGAAGTGAAGCTTCACTTCCTCCTGCTGAATAAGCCGCCCCTGCCACTGCGTCGGTTCAGATCCGCTATAGCGCCTAAGCTGCCATTTCCAATCCTGCTCTTGAAATACCCATTTGGAGCTATAATAGAGCTGATCGCCCAAGAGCACGTACACGCCGAGCACATCAGGATTGCTGCCGTTCACGTACGTTTGGCTCAAATAATCATTCATATAGGCGGTGTCTCTTTCCAGCAGCGCCCTGTCCGATTTATCCTCACGCCTCAGTATCGCAAGCGCTTGCTCGGAGTCCGATATCCATTCCGAAAGCCCGCCGAGCTGCTGAATATGCTGTTCGATATCATGGTTCGCCTGATTCAAAAACTTAGGCATATATTCACCGAGCGGATCTTGGACCGACTTGGCATAATGCGAATACGAAAACAATCCAATCAGCGCAATAGGTACGACTGTCAGCAGCAAGTAAGTGATTAGCAGCTTGGAGCTTAATCTCAGCTCGCGAACTCGAAACTTCCTCATCCTACTAAAAATCATATTGATTCACATTCTCCCGGGTAAAATCAATCGGCTCATCCATAATGACCGTATTGCCGAGCATCCGTATAGTACCGACACCTGGAACATCCTGACCGTCTGTCGGATATATACCGCTTGCCAAACCACTGGCTAGCGCTACCGTAACATAACCCAGCTTCTTGGGACTCCATAACGTCGCCGCCTGCACCGAACCGTCCCGCAAGTATTTGCTAATCACTGACGGTGAATAAAGTCCGGTTACTTTCACATTGCCGGCTTGGCCTGCTTGCTTAACCGTCTCCGCTGCAGCCGCTTCGTCCATCGAATAAAGATCAATCACGCCTTCGATGTCAGACTCGCTTGTCAGCACACCCTTGAGGTCTGCCGCAACCTTTATAAGCTCAAGCTTCATATCGGGATAGTACTCGTCAGCTTGCACTTCAATCCACTTGAGGAGCTCAGTGGATTTCGCATCGTTATGCGTTCCGCTAAGGACAACAAACTTCCCTGTCTCTCCCATTGCCTGTGCCATATTATCCATCAGATGTCTGCCCAGTGCTTCTGTATCAACTTGATTGACGAAGAAATCCCGGCCCTTCAGCATCGTATCCGCATCCCATGTCACTACCCTTATTCCATGATTCTGAGCTTTCACAAGAACGGGGATAAGCTTCTCCGGGTCTATGGCAGAGATCGCGATGACATCAACTTCCTTCTTTATTAACTGCTCGACAACTTCAATCTGCTGCTGCGCAGTTGGCGGCTCTGGATTATCGAACGTTACCTCTACATTTAATTGAGTAGCTGCCTCCCTAGCCCCTTCTTCGGCATTGGCGAAATAAGGTCCGTTATTCCTTCCTACCATCGCAATCATATGAAGGCCTGAATCGTGTTGTTCTTCAGGTTCAATGGCAGCCGGGCGAGAGTGCGATTCCAGCGTGTATACGACTTCATAGCCGTTAGCAGAATGTGCAGCGCAGCCTGTGATCATAGCCATGGCAACGATTAGCCAAATAAGCTGCAGTGGTTTGTATCCCAACTTCCACTCCTCCCTCTTAGAGCTCCGTTTAAACCTCAAAAATGTAAACGCTATCAAATACATAAGCACGTTTCTTTGTTATGTCTAATTATAAGAGCATGATTGAAGACGTAAAGCTTTTATTTGATTCGTGAGAAAAGACTCGCAGCTTAGAGGCTGCGAGCCTTTGTCTAGGTGAATGAATTTCCAATTCGCAATTTGATTGGATTTCATACAGGCTAAAGAGCTGAATAATGATAATTAAGCATTTTGATTGGATTTCATACAAGCTAATGGGGCTATATTAGCGGAAATGAGCAAAATGGGCGAATTAGGTTGTATGTTTTCCAACCAAAGGTACTTAATTAGATGACGTAAAATTGTTTGTGTACCAAGATTTGTAGCCTTGTCGGACAACAAAAAAGTAGGGTATCCTCGGGGTTGCTGAAGCCACCAGAGAAAGGACCCTACCGATGACTAATATACCCGAAAACATGCTCACTAATCTATTTGAAAATCTTGTTACTCAGTTTGTACAAGACAACCTTGAGCGCATTATGCGTGCTGAGATCGCAGCCTTCATGGAAACAGACGAGTCCGGCCGGCACAACAGTCGCAATGGCTATTACAAGCGCACCCTTCACACGAAATACGGGAACATAGAGGAGTTGTCAGTCCCACGGGATCGTAATGGCCTATTTCAAACCCAAGTCTTTGAACCGTATCAGCGCCGTGACGGCTGGCTGGAGGAAGCCGTTATCCAAATGTACAAAAGTGGAATGGGCACCCGCGACGTCGCTCGCTTCATTGAAAGCATGTTTGGCAGCCACTATTCCCCCACCACGGTGAGCAACATTACCGCTACCGTACTCGAGGACATTAAAAATTGGCAAGCCCGGCCGCTTCAGAAACGTTACTCCGTCATTTACTTAGACGGGCTATACATCAAGTTGAAACGCAGCACGGTGAGCGGAGAGGTCATCTACTTCGCTATGGGTATCGACGAAGACGGACGACGCCAGATTCTCGGTTTCTACATCGGTGGCCAGGAGAGTTCTAACGGGTGGCGCGAGGTGCTGAAAGATCTCTACAGCCGAGGGGCCAAAGAAGTGCTGCTCGGCGTGTTCGACGGCCTTCCCGGATTGGATGAGGCTTTCCGGGAGACCTATCCGAAAGCTGAYGTGCAGCACTGCATTGTACACAAGGTCCGGGCGACTTTCCCTAAGATCCGTGTTGAACATAAGACTGACGTGATCAACGATCTGAAGATGATCTACAATGCGAAAGATCACGACTTGGCTCTCGCTGCTTTCGACACGGTTAAAGACAAGTGGGGCAAGCTTTACCCGAAAGAGATGAAGTCCTGGGAGAGTCAATTGTCTACCCTGCTAACGTTCTACAAGTACCCGGAAGCGATTAAGAAGGCGATCCACACTTCGAATGCCATCGAGCGAATGAACAAAGAATTCCGAAAGCGGCTCAAGCCCATGAACAGCCTGACGAACATGGATGCGGCTGAGAAGGTCGTCTACTTGCAAAGTATTGAATACAACGAGATGTATGCGGAACGCATCATACCCGGATTCGGTATGCCGGAAGTCAAAAAGAAGCTTGCTGAGATGTTCGAGAGACGCTATTCACAATCTAACGATTAACCAATAACTCCCAAATCTATGGTGGGGCTGACCCCCTACCTGCAAAAACGTCAGAACATTCAGACATAACAGTTACCCATCGTCTCGATGGATATTCCTACCTTCTTACACAAACTTCTTGACGCTACCCATGATGGCCTCTTCTCTACTATGGGGACATACACCCCGTTCTATTTAATATTAAATTAACTTTAGAATATTTGAAATTCGCTAACTTTTGACGTATTCCTGCTAGACATTCGACAATCATCCATTTGCTTAACGCCTGCCCACAGTCTACAACTTTATTCGTCATCCACGTTAAACTGCCAGTTAGCTCAACAAAGAGGCAGCCGATCGTATGGCCGGCTACCTCGGTGTAGTTATTCTGCTAACGTCTTCCGTTAGTTGAATACACGTACCTTGTTATTTTACCGATTRGGCTATCTTAAACATACTCTTTTCGGGTAAATAACTTAACATTTCAATATAGGTACCATCCTGTATCCATCGTAAGTAACCGCCTGGTGTTTTATCTGCCCAAGGCG